>JAFVYE010000075.1 GCA_017500745.1 Clostridia bacterium
AGGGTGTGCTGTCAAACACCATCTACCTTGGACTCAATTTGCAAATAGAGCGACTGCTCAAAGGAGTGGAAAAATGCCATACGATCCGTTTGTAATTCTGGGCGTAGAAAAGGGCGCAACCCAAAGCGAAATCCTTGAAGCATACAAGGAAAAACGTGCACACTATCAACAATTAGTATTTGAAGAAGGCGACACGGGGGCAGATGCTGCTCGTATGCTTGAAGAACTTGACAAGGCATATCAACTTGCCATGGAGTACTCCCATGACAGCGCCACTGTGGACAGTGACGATTTTTATGATGCATTTGCTGACGTCAAGTCTGCCATCAAGGAAAAGAACTTTGGCAGAGCACAAAATCTTCTTGACAACATGTCAAACCGCAATGGGGAATGGCACTATTATCAAGCCATTGTTTACTATGAAAAGAGTTGGCTTAATGAAGGCAAAAAACAACTTGAAATCGCCCTCTCCCTTGAGCCGGGCAATGAAAAGTATCAACGTGCCCTTGACAATATGAAAAAGAAGATTGACGGCACCAATGCTTTCAAGGAAAACAGACATACTCATCAAACTCAACACAATTACGAGCGCAGTTATCAACAACAAGACGCATCATACAGTTGTTGCAGAGCATGTGAAGCACTTTGGTGCGCAGACTGTTGCTGTGAGTGTATGGGTGGCGACTGCATCAGCTGTTGCTAAGATGAAAAGAAAGGGCAATAGACAACAACTAATATATCAACTTGCGCTGGGTGGCATATCATCTGCCATAGCTTTGTTGCTTGTTTGGCTGTCTGTTGTTGTGCGCTATGGCACAATAGGTTTTTTTGTTGCCGCATGTGTTGCGCTTCTCGTGCCCCTTTCTCAAAGATATTATTTTGCAACCATATCAGCATACGTTGTATCCTCCCTGTTGGCCTTTGCCATAGTGGGGGATATTTTTATGATTTCGGGCTACGTTGTGTGCCTTGCACCTTTGTCAATTATGTCAGGCATAATGCTTGAAAAAAAGGTAAAATGGTATATTGCAATGCCCATAAAAGCGGTATTTTCTGGGCTTGCGCTCGCCTTTTTATACTACGTTGCGGGCACCATTATGATATCGCCGGACATCATTGGCGAAGTGCCTTTTTGGGCAGTTGAGCTTGTGGGGATTGTGGCGCTCATCCTTGTTGACCTCCTCATGAACGAGGTGTACAAGGTCCTCAAAGTGAGGGTGGAAAGGGTGCTCCGAAAGCGAGTCAAAGAGGTTGAGGATGAAGAGGAGGAGGATGTCAATCCTTTTGACAACGAGGAATAAATCCGAGTTCTAACCCAATGAAATCAAAAAGCAAGAGAAATCCTCTTGCTTTTTTTGATGAAAACAGCAACTTTGTTGCAGCCAAAAAAATCAATATTTCATATAACCAAGAAACTCTGCCCCTGCAGATATGACCCCTTCAATTTTTTTGTTTTTGAGAGAGTAGAAAACAATCTTGCCCTCTCGCCTGCATCTGACAATCCCGGCAGAGCGAAGATATCTCAGCTGGTGTGAACAAGTGGTTTGGTTGAGCCCAAGGATCAAGCAGAGGTCGCTGACACACATTTCGCTGATTGAAAGGGCGCAGATGATTTTTGTCCGAGTTGCATCGGCACATGCGCTGAAAAACTCCGACAAGGAGTAAAGCACCGCATTCCGTGGCAAATAGGTTTTTACGAGGGTTGCTGTTTCGGTGTCAAGTAATGTTTCCATATCATCATATTAGCACCTGTATTCCTGAAAAATCTTGCACCTTTTGTCCAATCCCATCGTATATTGTGAAAAAAGCAAAAAGGTGGGGATATGTTTGACAACAATTGGTACTTGTTTCTTCTCATAGTGTTTTTGGTCTTTGCTGGGGATGGTGGGCTTTCAAACACCGAAATTGCGGTGATGGGTGCCATACTTCTTGCTCTCACGTTGACGGAGGGTGTGCCCAACGGCAACGGATGTTGTTGCTGAATATCCTCACAAATAAGCCGAGTTAATTCTCGGCTTATTTATATATTTACTTATTGCGTTTTTTGGGCTATAATATAGCCATGGTTGATTTCAAGTTGAAACTCAAAGACGTCCCCGACAATCCCGGCGTGTATCTCATGTTGGACAAAGAGGGCAATATAATCTACGTTGGCAAAGCCAAAAATCTGAAAAATCGGCTTCGCCAGTATTTCCATAACTCCGTAAAGACGGCAAAGGTCATGGCAATGCTTGAGCACGTGGATGATTTCAGATATATCATTTGCGCCAGCGAAGTGGACGCTCTTGTCACAGAAAACAACTTGATAAAGAAGCATATGCCTCACTACAACATCCTCCTCAAAGATGACAAGGCCTATCCTTTTGTGAGGATAAATCTCAAAGAGGACTATCCCACCATATCCTTGGTGCGTTCTCTCAAAAATGACGGGGCAAAGTATTTTGGCCCATATATGCAGTCTGTCAACATCCGTGACATCTTTGACCTCATCCACTCTGCGTTTATGGTGAGAGATTGCAATCGTGATCTTTCAAGACCATCCCGTCCTTGCCTCAACGCTCATCTTGGAAGGTGCATAGCACCTTGTGCGCACAAAGTGACCAAAGAGGACTATCGCAAAGAGGTTATGAAGGTGGTTGACTTCCTCAAGGGCAACGACAAAGAGGTGGAAAGAGTGCTCACCGACAAGATGCTTTCCTTTGCAGAGGAGGAAAACTTTGAGGTGGCACAAAAATACAAAGAGAAACTGCAAGTCCTTGACAAGCTTGTGCGCAAGCAAGTGTCCGCCCTCCCCAAAGACTTCAATCTTGACGTCTTTGCCTACGAAACAAATGGAGTTAGGACTGCGGTGAACATGATGGTTGTCCGAGGTGGCAAATTGGTCGGGGCAGAAAACTCTGTGTTTGAGGGCGTTGATGAAAGCTTGACCTCCTATCTCATGCAGTTTTACACCTACAATCCCCCAGTTTGTGATGAAATCATCACAGACGCCGTCACAGACGGCAAGGCGCTGGAAACTGCGTTGAGTGACATTGTTGGACGCAAAATCCACGTTCTTGAACCAAAGCAAGGGGTGCGCAAGCAACTTCTTGATTTGGCCCATGCCAACGCAACGGACGCTCTTGAAAAGCACGGAACAATTGAAAGGCGAAAGGAAATCCGCACCATAGGAGCAGTCAAACAACTGGCAGAGTTGCTTGCTCTCCCCACTTTGCCAAACAGGATTGAGTGTTTTGACATATCTCACGTGTCTGGCGTTGACAAGGTGTCAAGTATGGTGGTTTTTGAGGGTGGCGAGCCAAAGAAATCCCATTACAGAAAGTTCAAAATCAAGACGGTTGAGGGCAACAATGATTTTGCCTCAATGAAGGAAACATTGACACGCAGGCTTGAACGATTAAACAACCCTGACGAAACAGACGAGAGCTTCCGCACGTTGCCCGATCTCATTGTGGTTGACGGCGGAAAGGGCCAGCTGACCTATGCCATTGAAGCCCTTGCAAAAGCTGGCAGAAGTGACATAGCACTCATATCTCTTGCAGAAAGAGAGGAGGAGGTTTTTGTTGCCTCTGCACCCAAAACAAGGGTTATGTTGTCAAAGGACACCGTGGCTCTTCAGCTGTTGCAACGTGTCCGTGACGAAGCCCACCGATTTGCAATCACGTATCATCGCAACCTCCACGGCAAGCGTATGACGGAGTCGGTCTTGCGTGAAATTGAGGGGGTTGGAAAAGTCAAGAGTGCTTCTCTCATCAAGAAGTTTGGATCGGTTGAGAATATCCGCAGAGCAACCGTTGAGGAGATTGCCTCTGTTGACGGATTTTCCATCAATTCCGCAGAGAAGTTGAAACAAAATCTTGAAACCGCTCTTGCGGACAAAAACAAGTGAGGCCACAACTTGTTGTAAATGTAAAATTGAAACAATTTTATAGTTGAGTGTAAAGGGGATTTCGGGTATAATAATCTACGCTTCACATTTGGGCACAAACAAAAACCTTATGTGACAAATTTGTCCGCCAACAGTTGCTACAATTGCCGTAATCGGTCAAAAACAAGGAGCAGGGCACGTATAGTATTGTATGAAAAAGCTGTACAATTTGCCCGCAAAGATCCTTTCAACCTACGGTGGACATGGCATTGTAGACGCTGTGCTCATGCCCAACACAATAGATGAGTTTGTCACCGCAATGACCACCGAACGGGGATTATTTGTCCTTGGAGGCGGGTCAAACACCATTATACCAGACGGCAAAAACAACCTGAAAATTCTGTCAACAAAACTGCTTGACGAGGTTGTGTTTGATAAAGATGAGGTGAGAGTGCAATGTGGTGCAAAACTACCTCGTCTTATAAAAGAATGCTCTTTGAGAGGGCTTGGAGGACTTGGATTTCTTGCAGGTGTGCCTGCATCGGTTGGCGGTGCAACGAGGATGAATGCAGGGGCGTTTGGACGCGAATTTGGGGATTACATCTCAAAAATGACTGTGTTAAGTGCCGATTGTGTCGTCAAAGACATATACCCGCCCTATAACTTCAGTTATAGACAAGGGGTGGACGACATTGTCATAGAGGTCACGTTGCGCCTTCAATCATCCACCCGAGAGCAGTGCGAAAGAGAGTGCCAAATCCATCAGAATATGCGAAGAGCCAAGCAACCAAAAGGGCGTAGCATTGGCAGTACTTTCAAAAACACAGGTCTTGGTGCTGGCTACTATATTGACAGCTTAGGGCTCAAAGGCCTCACCATTGGTGGAGCACAGATATCAACAAAACACGCCAACTTCATCTTGAACCTGGGGGACGGCTCGGCACAGGACTTTTTGTCTTTGGTGGAGGTTGCCAAAACAGGTGTGAGAGAGGAGTTTGGAGTGGAACTACAAGAGGAATTTATTTTTTTGGGTGAACAATGAAATTTGTTGGCGACTATCACACACATACCTTGGCAAGTGACGGCACGGGCTTTGTCCGTGACAATCTTCGCTATGCCGAAAAACGTGGTCTTGAAGAGGTGGCAATCACGGATCACTCCTTCACTTGCTTCCTTTGCCATATGACAAGGTGGAAATTCAACCTTCAAGAAAAGGCAATAAAAAAATATCTTGACAGCACAAAGTCATCCCTCAAAGTGTATCACGGTGTTGAGGGAAACTTGCTTGGTTTTGACGGATATCTTGACGTGCCCGATGACGTCATCAAGAGATGTGACGTGTTGCACCTTGGTTTTCATAGATATCTCAAAATCCACGTGGCGTTTAAGTACGCCAAATACGTCTTTACCAACGGCTTTGGGCCCAAAAGGGCAAAAGAAAAAATCAAAGACCTCAACACAGAGTCCTATCTCAAGGCCATGGACACCTATCCCATTGACGTGCTTGTACATCTTGGACATCGTTGTCCTGTCAACGTGGATGCTGTACTCAAAAAGGCGGCAGAAAAGGGCATATACGTAGAGTTCAACGAGAAGCACGTGGACGTCCTTGAAAAGAACATTGAAACCATACTTGACAGCGGAGTCAAACTCATTGTTGGATCGGACGCTCACAACTACAAAAAGATTGGACGTCTTGACCAAGTTGCCAAATTTATAGAAAAATATCAAATCCCCGAGGAAAGAATATTCGGCTTGGGCGCAAAGCCCACCTTTAAGGACAAGAACAATGGCTGACACATCATTTAGAAATTCAGTTGTGGAGGAAATCATCTCCACCCCCATTACAGACGGCGACAGCGTGTTTGCCCTTGTGTCTGCAATTGCAAAAAACGCAGGGGTTATCCTCATCAACAAAAAGCGCATCAACCTTGTGATGTCCGTGGACAGCTATGCCGTGGCGATGTATTTGGTTGAAGCACTCAAAAGCGTCTATCCCATCGAGTTTGAAATCTCTTGCGATGAGATAAAATCCGGCCCAAAAAAGGGAGAGAGAGCATTCACGGTGGCGGTGCAAACCGGCTTTACAAAGCAAGTGTTGTCAGACGCCCTCCTCATCACAGAGGACTCCTGTGGCGTAGAGCTTGAAGTGCCCGAAAAGTTTGCAAGAGAATATTCTCTTGCCGTCACCTATCTCAAAGGACTTTTCCTTGCGTCAGGAGGCATCTACGTGCCCTCCCTTGAAGGCGCAGAGGAAAAGAAGGACGGCTATCACTTTGAATATCGCCTTGAGGATGAAGAAACCGCGGTGAGTGTATGCAATCTGCTGGCGTCTCTTGGCATAAGCGCAAAGATAAACGAGAGAGGCAACGTGTGGCTTGTGTACATCAAGGATAAGGATGAGATTGTCAAGATCCTTGCAACCAT
Source organism: Clostridia bacterium (assembly GCA_017500745.1). Classification (GTDB taxonomy): domain Bacteria; phylum Bacillota; class Clostridia; order Christensenellales; family CAG-917; genus RGIG4097. Next base: position 6,296 of record JAFVYE010000075.1, read on the forward strand.
GGAGCTTGGGGACACGGTGATGGCGCTCAGAAAAATCATTGACGAGAGAGAAACCGCCAATGCATTAAACCGAGCAGTAATTTGTGAAACCGCCAACCTTGACAAAACCTACGTGGCTGCCTCAAAGCACCTCCTTGCCATTGGCATAATTGAGGAGAGCGAGGGGCTTGAATCATTGCCTCCTGCACTTCAAGAAACAGCCCGCATCCGCATGGAGTTTCAACAAGCGTCCTATGAGGAAATGGCAGAGATATTGGGCGTCAGCAAGAGTTGCTTGAACCATAGATTGCGCAAATTGGTTGAGATAGCGGACCAAATCCAAAGCGCAGAATAGGCACTTTACAACGCAAAACACAACAGATAAAACATTTGTTTTGTCAACAACATACACGGAGAAACACATGGGAAATTTTGTTCACCTCCATCTTCACAGTGAATATAGCTTGCTTGATGGGTCTGTGCGACTTACTCATCAAATGTTCAAAAAAGACGATGACGGCAAGATGAAGTCCGTCACCGCATATCCCCTTGCAGAAGCATTGCAAGCAAGGGGCATGGACGCTGTTGCCATCACAGACCACGGCAATATGTACGGCGTCCACGTCTTTGTTGAAACCATGCGCAAAAACGGCATCAAGCCCATCATCGGCAGTGAGTTTTATGTGGCAGACAACATGTACGTCAAAAACTCTGACGTGCTGTACAAAAACTATCACTTGGTTCTTCTTGCCAAAAACGAAAAGGGCTACAAAAACTTGATGAAGTTGTCCTCAGCATCCTTTGTGGACGGCTTTTACGGAAAACCCCGCATTGACCTTGACCTCTTGCAAAAACATAGCGAGGGGCTTATTTGCTGTACGGCATGTCTTGCAGGCGCAATCCCACGCCACCTCCTCCACAATGACTATGAAGGAGCCAAAAACTACGCCCTCAAGATGAAGGCAATGTTTGATGAAGGCGACTTTTACATTGAGCTTCAAGACCACGCTCTCCCCGAGGAAAAAAAGGTGCTTCCTCTCCTCTATAAGTTGGCAAAGGAAATTGGCGTCAAGGTTGTTGCAACCAATGACGTCCACTATATTGAAAAAGCAGACGCCGACATCCAAGACACCATGGAGTGCATCAACTTGGGCTGTAAAAAAGATGAGGTCAACAAGGCCCGCTTTGAAAACGACAGCTTCTATCTCAAATCATACGAGGAGATGAGTGATCTCTTTGAGTGGTGCCCCGAGGCAATAGAGTCTACGGTGGAAATTGCAGACAAGGTTGACGGCGACTATTACGTTGTTGACGCAGGGAAAAACTACATTCCCAAGTACACCAATGAGGAAATGGGGGATAGGGATACAAAGCAATATCTCCATGACATCGCTTGGGAAAAGATTAAGACAAAATATGATGAAATCACACCCACCATTGCAGAGCGTCTTGACTATGAGCTCAGCGTCATTGACGAGTGTGGTTTCAATGACTACTTCCTCATTGTGTGGGACTACGTTCACGCAGCACAAAAGAAGGGCATTCCCGTAGGTCCCGGTCGTGGCTCCGGTGTTGGCAGTATTGTTGCCTACGCCATTGGCATCACAGACGTTGATCCCTTGAAGTATAATCTTCTTTTTGAAAGATTTCTTTCAAAAGAAAGAGTTTCAATGCCCGACTTTGACATTGACTTCTGCTTTGTAAGACGCCCCGAAATCATTGAGTATTGCGTTGAAAAATACGGCGCAGACAACGTGTCGCAAATCATTGCGTATTCAACTATGAGTGCAAAGGCGGCGTTCAAGGACGTTGCCCGTGTGTATAACATTTCTTACACGGACTCCAACAACTGGGCAAAGATGATTCCAGACGGAAAGGTTATGCTCAAAAAGGTGCTCACCGAGGGCACGGACTGCTACTCAGAGGACTTTAAAATCCTCTATGAAACCAACCCTCAAGCAAGAGAGATTATTGACGTTGCAATGCGTCTTGAAGGCATGCCCCGACAGACCAGTGAACACGCAGCAGGCGTTGTCATTTGTGGGGAGCCCATTGTGGAGCACGTTGCATTGAGCAGAAACGGAGATGACATCACCACCCAATATGACAAAGTGATGATTGAGCGTCTTGGACTGCTCAAAATGGACTTTTTGGGACTTAAAACCCTGACCGACATCAGCGAGGCAATCAAGTATATCAAAGAGGACAAGGGGGTTGACATTGACTTCCACGTCCTTGGATATGATGATCCCAAGGTGTACGAGCTTATTTCATCAGGAGATTGCACGGCCATATTCCAACTTGAAAGCGGTGGCATGACCAAGTTTATGAATCAACTGCAACCAAGTTGTCTTGAAGACGTCATGGCAGGCATTTCAATGTATCGTCCCGGCCCTATGCAGTTCCTTGACGACTTCTTGAAGGGCAAAAAGAACCCCGAAAAAGTTGAATATGCCCACCCTCTCCTCAAGGAAGTCCTTGAAGTCACCTATGGATGTATAGTCTATCAAGAGCAGGTCATGCAGATTGCTCAAAAGGTGGCAGGATATTCCTTTGGTGGCGCAGACATCATGAGACGTGGCATTGCAAAGAAGGATCTCAAAAAGCTTGAAAAACAAAGAGAAATCTTCCTCCACGGCGGTGTTCTTGACGGGGACAAAACTCAAAAATACGTGCCGGGCGCTGTGGCCAACGGCATGGATGAAGCAACGGCAAACCATCTCTTTGAACAGATTTTGAAGTTTGCAAGCTATGCTTTCAACAAATCACACGCAGCTGCCTACACCTTCCTCACCTATCAAACGGGATATCTCAAATGCTACTATCCCACCTATTTGATGGTGGCAGTCATCAACAACCGCATCACAAACTCTGATGAGCTTAGGCACTACGTCAACTACTTGCGCCGTCAAGGTGTCAAAATTATGGCCCCTGACATCAACCGCTCAAAGAAGCACTTTTCAATTGAGGATGGCAACGTGCGTTATGGCCTTATGGGCATCAAAAACGTGGGCGAGCAAGCAATGGAATTTGTGCTCAGCGAACGTGAAAACGGACCTTTCAAGGATATCAAAGATTTCCTTGAGAGATGCGCAGGTCAAGTGAACAAGCGCATGGTTGAAAGCTTGATAAAGGGGGGCGCGATGGACTGCTTTGGCAAGAACAGAGCCACCCTCATGGCATCATACGAGCGCATTATGGCAACCGTTGCCAACGACAAAAAGAGCAGTATGTCTGGTCAACTATCCCTCTTTGACGATCTCATTGAGGACGTGACAGTCCAATATACAGAGCTGGATGAATATCCCAAGCAACAACTCCTTGCAGATGAAAAGGAAGTCCTTGGCATGTACGTCAGCGGACACCCTCTTGATGACTACAAGGTGCGCAAAGGAGAGTTCAATTTTGACACAAGCATGATGTACGTCCGTGATGAAGAAGTGTCCTTTGATGAGGATGGAGGGGAGGATGGCGACAACATCAAGGTCAACACGGCACTCAACGGAAAGCAAGTCAGTCTTGGTGCAATTGTTGCTTCATATGAAAAGAAGGTGTCAAAAAACAACGGTCAAAAATTTGCCGTAGGCAAGCTTGAGGACAGAATGGGCGCAATCTCTTTCAGCATGTACACAAGAGCATACGATCAATTTGGCTCACTCCTTGACAGCGACGTGCCTTTGAGAGTGTACGGCAGGATTGACCTACGTGATGAAACCGACCCCAAGGTCAACGTAGATCGCCTTGAAATCTGGCAAAACAACAAGGAACAAAAGTCAACAGGCAAAGGAGTGTTGTACGTGCTCATCTCCACGGCAAACGAGCAAAAACTTGTCAGCGGAATCCTTTCAATGTTCCCCGGGGACACCCCCGTCCAAGCTCAAGTCAAACGGGATGGAAAGTCTGTCCTCATGGAGTTTTCCACAAAGGTTGAGGTGACGGATGAGCTTTTGAAGCGCATTGCCAACATCGTGGGAGATGCCAGAGTGAAGTATGTGAAAAAATAAGGCGTAAAGCAATGATAAAAACGCACCAACTTGGTGCGTTTTTTCATATATTTATTAAAAAAATATGCCACAGCACTCTTGGATGAAATTGCGGGAGAGGCAAAATGCAATTTCTCTTGCAATGCAAGAGATGTTGTGCTAAACTATACAAGATAATAGGGGAGTATATCATTTGGAGGACAAAATGGAATACGACAACAAAAAACTTGCTGTGCTCACAAGTGGTGGAGATGCATCTGGCATGAACGCTTGCATTCGTGCAGTCGTCCGCTATGCAATGGCACAGGGCTACACGGTTTACGGCGTGCGCCGTGGCTATGTTGGACTCATTGAGGACGACATTTTTGAGATGAAATACAACAGTGTTTCAAACTGCGTGCACACAGGTGGAACAATTCTTCGCACAGGCAGAAGCAAGGAGTTTGAAAAGCCCGAGGTCATGAAAAAAGCCGTCAACAATCTCTTGAAAAGAGGTTGCAATCACCTTGTGGTCATTGGCGGAGACGGCTCATTTAGGGGCATGGCAGACATCCACAAGATGACAGATATGCGTGTCATCGGCATCCCTGCAACCATTGACAACGACATGGGCTATACCGATTTTACCATTGGTTTTGACACAGCGTGCAACACGGTCATTGACGCAATCCTTCGCCTCCGTGACACCATCACTTCACACGACAGAATCATGATCCTTGAAGTCATGGGCAGACATTGTGGAGATATCGCCATCAACTCGGCACTTGCTGGTGGAGCAGAGTACGTCATTGTTGGTGAAAAGCCCGTTGACGTGGACCTCATTGCAGACAGCGTCAAGAGAGGGTTTGAAAGAGGCAAGACTTCAACCATCATCGTGCTGGCCGAGGCAAGAAACGACCTCAAAGACGCCCTCATTGAAAAGGTGGGTGCAGCCACAGGCAGACGTGTCAATCACGTATCGCTTTCATATATGCAACGTGGTGGCTATCCCGCAATGGCGGACAGAGTGCTTGCTTCACGCATGGCTGTGCGAGCAGTTGAACTCATTGATGAAGGTCAAAGTGGAAGAGTGGTTGGCGTCAGCGGAAACGACCTCATTGACATGGCAGTTGGCGAGGCCCTCAAAGTGCCCAAGAAGTTTGACGACAAGATTTACGACATCGCAACAAGAATCAGCAAATAACAGATTGATGCGTAGCATCAAAATAGATAAAAAACAATACATTTAGGAGATAAATGAAATGAAAAATTTGGTTGGAGCATGTATGTTTGGCCAAAGTGGTGGCCCCACATCAGTTATCAACAGTAGTGCAGCAGGCGTTTTTACCGAAGCACTCAAGCAAGGCAACATCACCGCAGTGTACGGCGCAGAACACGGCATCCTTGGCATCCTCAACGAGAGATTTTTTGATATGTCCAAGGAAGACCCCAAGGAACTTGAGCTTTTGAAGTACACCCCTTCAAGCGCACTTGGTTCTGCAAGATACAAGCTCAAAGATGCAGACGTGGACGACACAGATTACAAGCGCATCCTTGAAGTCTTTGAAAAGTACAACGTCCGTTACTTCTTCTACAACGGCGGAAACGACAGCATGGACACCTGCAACAAGATCAGCAAATATTTGCAATCAGTTGGTTATGAGTGCAACGTCATCGGCGTGCCCAAGACCATTGACGACGATCTCTACGGCACAGACCATTGCCCCGGCTTTGCAAGCGCAGCAAAATATATTGCAACCACAGTCATGGAAGTCAGTCTTGACGCAACGGTGTACAACTACGGTTGTGTCTGCATCATTGAAGCAATGGGCAGAAACGCAGGCTGGCTCACCGCAGCAGCAGAACTTGCATCATACAAAGGACACGGCGCAGACCTCATCTATCTCCCCGAAGTTCCTTTTGACACCGACAAATTTGTTGATGACGTCCGTCACGTATGTGAGCGCAACAACAACAAGTGCATCGTGGTTGTCAGCGAAGGCATCAAAAACAAGGAAGGCAGATACGTCAGCGAAAGTGACATCGGCTCAAACGATGGCTTTGGCCACGCACAACTTGGCGGTCTTGCAGCAAAACTTGCAGCAATCGTCAAGGAAAGATTGGACGTCAAGGTCCGCCCCATTGAACTTTCACTCATGCAACGTTGTGGTGCACACCTTGCATCAGCAACAGACGTTGAGGAAGCATTTGGCGCAGGCGCAGCAGCAGTCAAGGCAGCTTGTGCAGGCGAAACAGACAAGATGGTCATCTTTGAAAGAGATATGACAGATGGCACCTACAAGTGCAACTACGTCCTCATGCCTCTTGAACTTGCAGCCAACACCGAAAAGACAGTTCCTCTTGATTGGATTGTCAATGAAGGCACCGGCATCAGCGAGGAGTACGTCAAGTACGCACTTCCTTTGATCCAAGGCGATGCAAAGGCACCTCTTGAGGATGGTCTCCCCAGATTTGCAAATCTCAAAAAGATTTACGCACAAAAGTAATGATTGACGGCGGGTTTTCCGCCGTCTTTTTTCACCCCGTGGCCCAATAGGTCACGGGAGTGTTCAAAACCACTCTGGTTGTAATGTGATTAAGGCAAGAAAATGGACAAGGAAACAAGACAAAGAGAGCGTCAGCTCAACAAGGAATTTAGAGCACAATACGGCATGTTTCGTCATCCTCTTATGGCGGACGTGTTTGACCTTTTTGAAGGAAGCAGAGCGGAGGCAAACGGCAGAACACCCTTCAATGATGAGGTCAAAGTCATAAAGGACGTTGTGTACAAGACGGTGGGAGGAGAGGACTTGGTCCTTGACATCTATCTTCCCACGACAGAGGTGGAGGGCAAGCGCCCTGTGGTGTTTGACATCCCCGGTGGTGGCTGGATGATCCACAATCGTCATCGCCGTGACGGATATGCTCGTCTTTACGCAACAATGGGGGCGGTGGTCTTTGTCATTGAGCACAGAGTTTCTCCTCAAGTTTTCTTCCCCGAGCATCTCATTGACGTGGTGGATGCATTGAACTATCTTGACGCCGTCAAGGATGAATACAACCTTGACCTTGACAAAGTGACCGTCACAGGAGATAGCTCCGGCGGACACCTTGGATCACTCCTTGGAGTTGCAAGCATCAACGAGGAGTACAGACAAAAGCTTGGACTGCCAGAGCTCAAAGTCAAGCCCGCAAGACAAATTTTCATCAGCGGAGCTTTCAGCTTTGAGGTTATGTACCGCATACCCTTCACCCATCTTTTGATGGTGAGATATTACTGCGGAAAGAACTCTCGCAAGGCATTTAGAGAGTGGGAGTTTTACAAGGAGTCCGACCCATACAACTACTTTACACCCGACTATCCCGTCACCTACAACAATGGTGGCGCCCTTGACTTTATCTGCGCAGGGGAGGCAAAGCGCATGGCAAAGAAGTTGACCAAGGCAGGAGTGCGCAACGACTATTACGTGTGCAAAAATCCCCTCAACAACTCACATTGCTACGTGCTCCGCATCCCCTATGCACCTGCAAGACGTGACATGCTCAAGATCATGACTTGGTATCGTGATGAGATGATGATGCTGGGCACGGATATGAGCGCAGGATATGATAGAGTCCATACATTCCTCACAAATTATCACAAGGCATTGAGAGGCAAAATCAAATGCTGAAACTTCTTGTCGGCGACGTAATTGAAGGCGAGGTCATAGACCTTGGTGTCACAGGAGAGGGGGTTGTCAAATATGACACATATCCCATTTTTGTGCCCTTTGCACTCCCTCATGAAAAGGTGAGGGTGCGCCTCAACTATGTCAAAAAGGATTACGCCTTTGGTGACTTGATTGAGGTTTTATCTCCATCAAAGGACAGGATAAAACCCCGTTGTTGCTATTTTGGCAAATGTGGAGGATGCGACCTTCAACACATGTCAAAGGATATGCAACTTGAACTCAAGCGCGAAAGCGTGGAGCGTAGTCTGCGCCGAAACGGTGGCTTTGACTACGATGTGCCCTCGGTCATTTCGTTGAACGAATGGGGGTACAGAAACAAACTGTCCTTGCCCTTTGGCATAAACGGGAACGGGGCAGTTGTGGTTGGTTTCTATGAAAAGCGCACTCACAAAGTGGTGTCAATGAAGCATTGTGCTCTCCATGGCGACTGGGCAAGCCACCTTATTGAAATTGTCACCAAGTGGGCAAACGACAACCACCTCACCGTGTACAACGAGCATACGGGCGTTGGACTGTTGCGCCATCTTGTCGCACGCAAAATCCAGACCCTTTCAGTCACTCTTGTCATCAACGGAGATGACGTCAAGAACGTTGATGCTCTTGGCAAAGCCCTCACGGACAAGTTTGGGGATTGCACAATTCATCTTTCCGTCAACAAAAAGGACACCAACGTCATCCTTGGCGACAATGCCACTTTGGTTTACGGCAAAGAGACCGAGCAGGACCTTGGCAAGTTTTCCGCCGTGGTTTCTCCCGTCAGTTTCTTCCAAGTCAACGGTGCTGTGCGTGATGCCATATACACGGCTGTTGCAGACCATTTGAAAGGATATGAGGGCCAACTGGTTGAGTTGTACTCCGGCGTTGGACTCCTCACGGCAGAGCTTGCATCTCGCCTTGAGCACACCCACATCACGTCCGTTGAAATCGTGCCCGAGGCGGTGGATGACGCCAAGCGTCTTATGAAAAAGTTGGGCTTTGGGCACAGAGTCAACTGCATTTGTGACGACGCCACCAAGTTTATGGCAAAGCACAAAGGCGTCAAAGACAGCGCAATCATCCTTGACCCTCCACGGAAGGGATGCACCCCCGAAGTTCTTGACGGCATAGTGAATGCTGGCTACGGCAAAATCATCTACGTGTCTTGCAACCCTGCCACTTTGGCAAGAGACCTCAAAACCCTTTTGCCCCACTACGAAATAATCACCCTTCAACCCTACGATATGTTCCCGCAGACAAGTCACGTTGAATCTGTCGTGTGTCTCAAACGAAAGATTCAACAATGAATTGCCGTTGGCATGAATTGCACTAACGTGCATGAATTGACCTTCGGTCATGAATTGCCCTGCAGGGCATAAGGATAACGAGGCAATTCAATTCATGGAGGAGGCGGAACGCCGACGAGAAATCATGATGCGATAGCATCAATTCATGACGGCAACGCCGTCAAATCATTCTAAACAGAGGATTTACGATGAAAGAAAACTTTTTAGTCGATTTGTCAAAGCAGTTTGCCGTTAATGTTGTTAATCTTTGCACCGAAATTAAAGAAAACCGCAAAAGTAATGTTCTCTTAAACCAAGTATTGCGAAGCGGTACAAGTATTGGTGCAAATATTCACGAAGCCAACTATGCAGCGAGCAAAGCCGATTTTATCAATAAGTTACAAATTGCTTTGAAAGAGTGCTACGAAACGGACTATTGGCTTGGTTTATTCAGGGATACCCATATGATAACGGAGGAAGAATACAAGGATATGTTCACAAAATGCAGCAAAATCCGAAAATTGCTCATCGCTTCCATCACCACCGCAAAAGGAAATAGTTAGGGACAAAAGTGAGTTTTGAGCAAAACTCAAAAATTCGTTTTACAGCAGTGCGGTATAACATATCGAAAGGTGAACCTTGATGAGTAAGTTAAGAATTATCAACAATATAAAAATACTTAAAAAAGAGGATAAGGTGGCAATGGAGGCATCCCTTGTTTGTGATTGCGGAAACGAGTATTTTCATGTATTGCATACAGGCAAGCAAACAAAAGGACTCTTTAGACCTTGGTTGGTAAAAAACAATAAACAAATCACCGTTACGTGCAAATGTCGGAACTGCGGTAAGCAATTAATCGTTTGTGACACCACGATTGATGGATTAAAGCC
>JAFVYE010000076.1 GCA_017500745.1 Clostridia bacterium
CCGCAACCAAGTTTCTGAACTTCTCTGGTACGGCCAATTGGAAACAACTCTTGACCGTGCAAAAGAGGTGAGAGCACTTGCTGAAAAGTATATCACTCTTGCAATCCGCACATATCAAGACGAAGTCAAAGTCACAAAGACAGTTACAGACGCAAAGGGCAACAAAGTGGCAAAGGAATTCACCAATGACGGCCCCAAGAAGCTTGCAGCACGTCGTAGACTTATGGCAGAACTCCGTGATCTCCAATCACAACGTGAACACAAGGAAAACAAGACTGCATACATTGCACGTATCAAGGATGCAAAACACCCCCTCATTGAAAAGATTTTCAGAGAATATGCACCCAAATATGATGCACGCGCAACCGAACTTGGCCAAGGTGGCGGATACACACGTATCTTGAAAATGGACCTTCGCCGTGGTGACGCAGCACAACGTGTAATCGTCAAACTCATCTAATTGATGTAAAACAATAAAACACCGACTGAAATGTCGGTGTTTTTGTTTGTCTTTTGTTTGATTATTCTTTATCCTCTGGCTTGGAGGGTTTCACCCAGAGGTTGTTGCGCTCGGGGTGGTAGATTGCACCAAGAATTCTGTCTTTGGCAAAAGGGATATCCTTGCAGATGTGCTTGATGAGGTCCTTGGCGTATTCACGCTTGCTGACGTGATTCATAGGGCAGGGGTTGTTCACAAGAGGCAGACCAAGGCGGTCAACTGCGCACTTGACGTCATACTCTTGGATGTAGATGAGAGGGCGAATAAGGTTGACGCCCTTGATGTCCATATATGCGGTGGGGGAGAAACATGAAAATCTGCCTTCGTATAGCAGGGACAGGAGCATTGTTTCTGCCACGTCATCGGCGTTGTGACCTAATGCGAGAGTGCCACCTCCCAATTCGTTGAGCTTGGTGTTGAGGGCCCCACGGCGCATTTTGGCGCACAGAGAGCAGGGGTTTGATTCATTTCTTGCCTCAAAGATTATTTCTGCTATATCCGTCTTTACAACGTGATGAGGCACGTCCATAGATGCGCACCATTGTGACAGAGCGTCCATCTCCTCTTTTTTTGTATCCTTGAGCCCCATGTCAATGGTGATGGCTTCAAGAGAAAATTTTTCGGGAGAAAAACGTTGGTACGCTTTGAGGGCTGCGAGGAGCAGGGTGCTATCCTTTCCACCAGAAAGCCCGACAAACACGTGGTCGCCGTCTTTGATCATTTGATAGTCTTGGATTGCTCTGCGCATTGCGGATAGAATCTTTTGCATACCGACATTATACTGCATAATAACCCCTTAATGCAAGTATAATAAACGTGCTATTTGTTGACGGAATTTTAAAATTCGTTTATAATACCTCACGCAAGGCAAAGTTATGACAGAAACAATCATCACATTTTTCAGAGAACTCACAGGCAACGATTATCTCACCCTGTTCATCATTTCCATGATTCCCATTGTGGAGCTTCGTGGTGCAATCATTTTTATGGGCGGTATGGAAGGCATCAACCTCATTGCAGGCATGATGTGTTGCGTTGCGGGCTCATCGGTGATGATCATTCCAATCATCCTCATAATTCGCCCCCTCATTCGCAAGCTCAAAAGGAGCAAAACCTTTGCAAAATTTGGCAAGCGCATGGAACAAAACCTTGCAGAACGTGCGCCGGAAATTGATAACGACGACAAAAACGTCATAAAAAAGAAGATGTCCTTGGATATGAAAAAGTTTTGGGGAACTTTCATCTTTGTGGCAATCCCTCTCCCCATGACGGGCAGTTGGACGGGCAGTGCAATTGGTGGCATCCTTGACTTCAAACTGTGGAAAGCGGGTCTTGCAGTATTTATTGGCAACATTGTTGCGGCGGGCATCCTCACGATCATCGTGGCATTTGTGCCCAATCAATATGCGGACTTTGTCCTGTACGGATTCATCATTCTTGCAATTGCAACTTGCGTGACGTTGTACTTTACAAGGTCGTCAAAGAGAGAAAAGAAAGAGGCCAAGGAAAAGGACAGATACGGCAACCGCTCCCTTTACGAGCTTGCCAAGCTTGAACAAGAGGCCAATGAAAACGGAGAAGTCCTCATCAAAAAGGAATACATTGATGATGACGGCAACAAACATATCGTTGTGGGCAACGATGAATCAAGAAATATAAACGCAGTTTCAAAAGAAGAAATATAATACAAAGCACTCGTGAGAGTGCTTTTTGTCATCTATGAGCATTTGGATTAAACTGGCAATCACACTGACGCTTTCCGCCATATCCGTGGTGTTGTTTTTGCATTACAGGAATATCAGCAGAAAACGCTGTATGTGGGCTATGCTGTTGTCCACAATAGGTGACCTCTTTATGACCAACGTTATCGGTATACCCAAGGACTTGGAGTTGATGAGCACGGTCATAGGGGCGGCGTTTTTCGGCGTGGCACATATCCTTTACGCCACTTGCTTTGACGGTATGCGCAAGGAAAAAGATATTCCTATAAAAGGCG
>JAFVYE010000077.1 GCA_017500745.1 Clostridia bacterium
CGGCAATGCTCAGCGGGCTTGACTTTGTGGCGATAGCGGATCACAACTCAATTGCCCACGTGCCTGTGGCGCTCAAAGCGGGCAAGGCCTACGGCATAAAGGTGGTGCCAGCCATAGAGTTGCAGACAAGAGAGGACATCCACATCGTTTGCTTGTTTGAAAGATACGATGACTTGGTTGGGTTTGTGGATAGGATTCCCTTTTCACAAAGGCCAAATCAAGAGGAGTTTTTTGGAGAACAACTGATCTTTGATGAAGATGATGAGGTCATTGGCAAAGAGGATAGGATGCTCCTTGACAGCGCAGACATATCATGCGATGACGTGCCTGCTCTGATAAGAGAGTTCAACGGCGTTGCAATCCCCGCCCACATAGACCGTGAAGGCAACAGCATGCTTTCAATCTTGGGCACGATAGTGGATGGATTTCCCGTAGTGGAGTTCAGCACACGAGCCAGTCAAGAGATGATTGAGGAGTGGTCAAAGACCCACGGCATTGTCATAGACAGCGACGCTCACACCCTTGAATCAATCTCTACAAGAGGACAGATACAACTTGAGGAGTACACAGTGAAGTGCTTCCTTGACCATCTAAGAGGATGATATGAGAGAGCTTGCACTCAACGTACTTGACATAGTAGAAAACTCCGTAAAAGCCGGCGCAGCCAACGTGCTCATCAGGGTTGTGGCAGAGGACAATCTCTTGACCATAACCATAAAGGATGACGGCAAGGGCATGGACGAGGAGTTTCTTGCAAGGGTGACCGATCCGTTCACCACCACCCGCACCACAAGAAAGGTTGGCATGGGCATACCTCTGTTTAAGATGGCGGCGGAGATGGCAGGAGGGCAGTTCAGCATCGCCTCAACCAAGGGAGTGGGCACAACGGTGACAGCCACCTTCGTGCTTGACCACATTGACAGGATGCCCCTTGGAGATATGGGCGAAACCATGTCCACGTTGCTGAACGATGACTTTCCCACAGACTATGTTCTCAACGTGTCCGTGGATGGTCAACAATTTGAATTTGACACGAAAGAATTGCGGGAGCAACTTGACGGCGTGCCTGTCAACGAGCCAGAGATACTTCTTTTCGTCAAAGATATGATAAATGAAAATATAACACACATTGGAGGAGCAAAAATATGAAGAGTATTGCCGACATCAAAGCCATTAGAGACAAGATGCAATCGGAAATCATCTTGCGCGACAACAATGACAGCGCAAGCGAAACAAGAGTGGTCGTAGGCATGGCAACCTGTGGCATTTCAGCAGGTGCACGTCCCGTCTATAACACCCTTCTTGACGAGGTTGCAACTCGTGGTCTCAAACACGTCAAAGTCACCAGAAGTGGATGCCTTGGCATGTGCAAGCTTGAACCTATCGTTGAAGTTTTCGTGCCCGGTCAAGAAAAGGTCACTTACGTTCTCGTGACACCCGAAAAGGCAAAGCAAATCATCGCAAACCACGTCGTCAATGGCAACGTTTGCACAGACTATCTCATCAAGGAATAATAGGAGGATTACATAAATGTACAGAAGTCACGTATTGGTATGTGGCGGCACAGGTTGTACATCCAACCATAGTGGCGACATACTCAATGAATTTCAAAAACTGCTTGCTGAACACAACCTTGAAAGCGATGTAAACATCGTGAGAACTGGCTGTTTCGGTCTTTGCGCAGTTGGCCCTGTTGTCATCATTTATCCTGAAGGCGCATTTTACGCATCAGTCACAGTTGATGACGTCAAGGAACTTGTTGAAGAACACCTCATCAAAGGTCGTATCGTCAGCCGTCTCCTTCACAAAGAGGACTCAAATGCAAACGTCAAGGCACTTTCTGACACCAACTTCTACAAGAA
>JAFVYE010000011.1 GCA_017500745.1 Clostridia bacterium
AATGACCAGAAAGATGACAGATGAACAATGGGATCTCGTGGTTGACATCAACCTCAAGGGCATCTTCAATTTGGTCCGTTATGTTGGTCCCTTCATGGAAGAGATGGGCGGCGGAAGCATCATCAACATCTCATCAGTTGTTGGCGAATACGGCAACATCGGTCAAGCAAACTATGCAGCAACCAAGGCAGGCGTCATCGGCCTCACAAAGACTTGGGCAAAAGAGTTTGCAAGAAAGGGCGTTCCTGTGAGAGTCAACGCCATCGCACCCGGCTACATCATGACAGACATGATGAAGACAGTCCCCGAAGATCTCCTCAAGAAGTTTGCAGGCCTCACAATGCTTGGACGTCTTGGCCAACCCGAAGAAATTGCAAAGGCAGCACTCTTCCTTGCAAGTGACGATGCATCATACGTCACCGGACACGTGCTCTCCGTCAATGGCGGTATGAGACTGTAATCGGGGTTTATTGGAGGAAAACGATATGGTAAACGTTGGAATCGTGGGTATGGGCACATACCTCCCCAAAAAAATTATGACTGCAAAGGAAGTGTCTGACGCAACAAACGGCGTGTGGAGCGAGGACGCAGTCATCAACAAGCTGGGCATTGTTCAAAAGTACGTCCCCACAGACGAAGCATGTGACGGCACACAAGAAATGGGCGCACTTGCAGCCCTCAAATGCCTTGAAAACACCGGCTTTGATCCCCTTGACATTGACGTCATCCTCTGCATCACAGAGGAGTGGAAGGAATATCCCCTCACAACATCTGCTTGCTACGTTCAAGACAGAATCGGCGCAAAGAACGCATGGGGCATTGACGTCCAAAACCGTTGCTGTACAGCCGTGTCCGCAATGAAGATCGCAAAGGATATGCTCATTGCTGATGACGAGATTGAAACAGTTTTGGTTTGTGGTGGCTATCGCAACTGCGACATGATTGACTACACAGACAGCGGTGTTTCATTCATGTTCAACCTTGGCGCAGGCGGTGGTGCAATCCTTCTCAAAAAGAATTATGGCAAAAACCTTCTTCTTGGCACACACATCATGAGTGACGGATCTGTTGTTCACACTTGTGGCGGAAAGATTGGCGGAATTGTCAATCCTGTCACCGCAGAGAACGTCAAGGAGATGAACATGCTCCGCCTTATGGACTCACCCAAGATGAAAGGACTCCTCAACACAGTGTCAATGCCCAACTGGTATCACTGTATTGATGAAGCTCTCCGCAAGAGTGGAAAAACCAGAGCAGACATTGACTATCTTGACATACTCCACATTAAGCGTTCTGGCCACAAGGGCATGCTTGCAGATCTCGGCCTCACCGAAGATCAAACAATCTATCTTGAAAACTACGGACATATCGGCCAAATTGACCAAATCCTCTCCCTTGAACTTGCACTCAAAGAAGGCAAGGTCAAAGAGGGTAGCACCGTGTGTATGATTGCAGCAGGCATTGGCTACACTTGGGCAGCAAACATTATACAATGGGGTTAATATTTTATGGATTTTAGCGCATATTTGACAATACTTATCGGCGTGTTGCCCCCTATGTGTGCGGGTATCCTTGCCACATTTGCAATCACGCTGATATTTAAAACCAGTTATACCACCAACTTTGCGCAGGGTGTTATTTCTGCAATCGGCGCTTACGTCGCCGTGGAACTCACTCTTGAAAAAGGACTCCCTCTCTGGGGAGTGGCAATTATTGGTGTTGTGGTGGCATTTGTTGTTGGAATGCTCATTGACGTGTGCATCTTCAGACGAGGCAAAAACGTCAATGCAATCGGCAAACAAATCATCACAATGGGTCTCATCTCACTTTTTGTTGGTGTAATACCCTTCATCTTCAAGGTGGCAAACTATGAAAGCGTGCCCCTTCAACCCTTCATCCCCATCACAAAGCAACTTGTGATTGGCAAGGTGTCAATCCCTTACAACACCTTTGTTGGCTTGGGACTCACAATTGTGCTTATGGTGCTTGTGTTCGTCCTCCTTCAAAAGTCAAAGTGGGGACTCAGCGTCCGTGCAACAGCTTCAAACGAAATTGTTGCAGGCATGATGGGCATCAACACGAAGGTTATCACCGCAATCTCTTGGGCAATTGCAGGAGCACTTGGCGCAGTTGCAGCCATCATCTACATTGGCAATGCAACATTCTCAAGCGCTCTTGTCATGACCACAACCCAAATCAACGCATTCCTTGCAGGCATTCTTGGTGGATTTGCCACCTTCTACGGCCCCGTTGTTGGCGCAGCAATCATCTATTTGCTTGATGTCATCATCGGTTGCATCTGCATCCACGTGCCCGAGCTTTCAATGTGGAAGTCCGCTGTGGTGTACGGAATCGTCATGTTGTTGGTCCTTTGGAAGCCCCAAGGCCTCTTCGGCAAAAAAATGGTAAAGAAGGTGTAGCGTATGACAGCAAAAAACGATTATCTTGTAAAGAAAATGCTCGCCGAGCAACAAAAAGAGCAATCTGCCAAGCGCGCCCTTCAAATTTTTGACAAGTTCAAACATCATCCTGTTCTTGGCTACGTGATCTTTGCAGTAGTGCTTGTTCTTCTTCAAGTGCTGGCAAAGGAAGGCATGATTTCAACCAGCTTTATTGGCGCAGTTGGCTCAACCCTCATCTACTGCATTGTAGGCCTTGGATTCTGCTTGCTTCTTGGTTATTCCGCGTTGGCATCACTTGGAACCGCTGGCTTCATTGGCATTGGCGCATACATCACCTATTTCTGCTTTGCAGAGTACAACGTAGGTGTTGGTGTGGCATTCCTTTTGGTCATTGTGGTTGCGGTGGCAGTTGGTGTGTTTGTTGGCTTCATTTCGTTGAGAATTGAAGGCATTTATCTGGCAATCGTCACATTGGGCGTTGCACAAATCATCAAGGAAGTGCTTTCAGCACTTGTTGACACCATCAAGATATCCGCAAAGGACATCACCATCTTTGGCATGGGCTTTGAAATAAGAGAGGTCAAGCAGGCGGTGTTCTTCTTGATTGTGGCAATCATGCTCCTTTTGATGTGGGTGACACACAACCTTATCAACAGTCCTACAGGACGCGCAATGCTGGCAATGAAAAACAGCACATCCGCTGCACAAGCATTTGGCATTTCACTTATGAAGTATCGCTTGTTGGCATTTGTGTTCTCAACAATTCTTGCGGCTCTTGCAGGACTCCTTTATATGCTGTATATTAGAAGTGAACAAAACTCCGCAGGTACACTCTTTACGTTGTCCACGTCCCTCAACATTTTGGGCGCGGTCATCATAGGTGGCACCAAGTCAATATGGGGCACCATAGGCGGTACGTTCATAATATTCGGCATAGACAAGATGTTCCTCCAAGACATCAAGTTCTTCAACGACAACCCCACGCTCATCACCATCGTATGTGGCCTTTTGGTTATCTTGGTGGTCATGTTCTTCCCCGGTGGTCTTGTTCAACTTGTCAAGGGTGGCATCTTCAAACTTAAGACATTGTTTGTAAAATGGAGGGTACGTAGATATGGCATTGAAGAGTGATTTTCTCATCAAAGGCGTGGACTTCTGTCAAATGAGATCAAAAGTGTACGTTGCATACCGTGACCTCGTTTTCCAAGACAACGTCCTCAAAAAAGCAAATAAAGCAAACAAATTTAGAGCAAAGCTTGACAAAACAGAGCAACCTCTTCGCCTTCTTCTCCTCACAGAAGATGAAACAAGGGCAGAAGTTGTGGACAAGCCCGTTGAAAAGTACGCAAAGAAGCTCCGCATGAAGTACCGTGTGCTTCGTGAGGACGTCAAGCGCAAGAAGGCAAAGGCGTTGAAGGCGGATGAAAATGCAGACGTCACGTCCCTTGACGCTCTCCTTGAAACCACTCTTGCTGAACATGAAAAGCTTGTGGAAGCAAAGAGAGCAGAGCTTGAAGCCCTTTTCCAAGAAAACTGGAACAACAGAGCCATCAACGAGGAAGAAATCAGAAGCAAGCTTGAGGCATTGGTTGCCGGGAACGCACAGTTCTACGATGAAAACCTTGTCAAGCTTGACCAAGAATTTGAAAAGAAAAATGCAAATTACTCAAAGATCACTGACCTCAGAGTCAAATTCTGGAGCAAGATTGAAGGAGTGTTTGCAGACCTCATCGCCAAGCAAAACGCAAAGACAGGCAAAAAAGATCTTGAACCTCTCCCCGAGGACGTCATTCTCAGCGCAAGAGATCTTTCAATGCACTTTGGCGGTCTTAAAGCAGTTGAAGCCCTTGACTTTGACGTCAAGAAGGGCGAAATCTTTGGTCTTATTGGCCCCAACGGCGCAGGCAAGACCACGGTGTTCAACTGTATCACACAATTTTATAAACCCACAAGAGGGGATCTGCACTTTGTTACAAAGGAGGGCAAGACAATTTCCCTCACAGATTACAAGGTCCATGACGTCATCTTGAAGGGCATTGCAAGAACCTTCCAAAACGTTGAGGTTGTCAAGGAAGTCACAGTCCTTGAAAATATGCTCATCGCAGCAACAAGACAATATTCAAGTGGACTTTTCACACAAATGTTCCACCTTCCTCTTCTCAAAAAGGAAGAGCGCATCATCCGTGCCAAAGCGGACCAAGTCCTTCAATATATGGGGCTTTCACTCTACCGTGATCGTCTTGCATGGGGACTCCCTTACGGCATCTTGAAGCGCATTGAAATTGCTCGTGTGCTCATGTGCAATCCTCAACTCATCATTCTTGATGAGCCCGCAGCAGGCCTCAACGACACAGAAACGGTTGAACTTGCAGCTCTCATCAGAAAGATCAGAGATGACTTTGACTGCACAGTCCTCCTCGTTGAACACGACATGGGATTGGTCATGGACGTCTGTGATCACATCTGCGCAATCTCCTTTGGCAGAAAACTTGCCTACGGCACACCCGAAGAGGTGCAAGCAAGCAAGGAAGTGCAAGAGGCATATCTCGGAACAGGAGGAAACGACTAATGGCATTGCTTGAAATAAGAGATCTCAAAGTATCTTACGGCTTTATCACCGCGCTCAAGGGCATCAACATTGACGTTGAACAAGGTCAAATCGTGGCACTCCTCGGCGCCAACGGCGCAGGCAAAACCACAACCCTCCGCACAATCTCCGGCGTCATCAAGCCCCAAGCTGGCACCATCACCCTTGACGGCAAGGAAGTGCAAGGCAAGTCAACCTACAAAGTGTCCAAGGAGGGCGTCATGCAATCTCCTGAAGGCAGACTGCTTTTCCCCGAACTCACAGTTGAAGAAAACTTGAAGGTTGGCGCCTACGGCATCAAAACCAAAAAGGAAAAGGTTGTTGATGAAAACGGCGTTGAAAAGATTGTCAAAGTGACGGCAGCACAACAAATCAAGACAAACTTTGAAAGAGTGTACAATTTGTTCCCCGTCCTTGCAGAAAGAAAAAAACAAACAGCAAACACCCTGTCCGGCGGTGAACAACAAATGGTTGCAATTGGCAGAGCACTTATGTCAAACCCCAAAGTGTTGCTCCTTGACGAGCCCTCACTTGGACTTGCACCCCTTGTCATTGAAGAGATTTTTGAGGCATTCAAAAAGATCAGAGAAGAGGGCACAACCATCCTCATCGTTGAACAAAACGCACTTCAAACCCTCAAAATTGCAGATTATGCCTACGTTCTTGAACTTGGTGTGATTGGAATGCAGGGCCCTGCTGATGAGCTTATCAAGGACGAACGCCTTGTTGAAGCATATCTCGGCGGAAACAAAAAGAATGCTTAAGGCCAAGGCCTTGACATAAAAAATTAAAGAAACAACAAAATATTGTCGCAAGACAAAAAAAGGAGAAAGATTATGAAAAAAATCGTAACACTCGTAGTTGCTCTCGCAATGGTGGCATGCCTCGCAATCGGTTTTGTAGCATGTAACCCTACAGATGACGGTCCCTCTGATTCATACATCGCAGGTCTCAACGAATTGACCCAAGGTGTTGACACAACCAACCACGTCATCACAGTAGGCAACACAGCCGCAACAACTGGCGCATTTGCAGGCGTTGGCGTACCTTTCAACTATGCACAAGAAGCATATTTCTGGTACTTCACCAACCACACCGATGGCTACAAAGACGCAGCAGGCAACAAGTACACCATCAACTTCGTCCACTATGATGATGGTTTTGTTGGTGCAGCAGGCCAAACCTTCACCGAAAAGCTCGTTGAAGATGACAAAGTCTTTGCACTCGTTGGTCACTTTGGCAGCAACACCGTTTCAGCAACAATGGAATACGTTGAAGAAATGGGCGTTCCCATGGTTTACGGTGTCTGTGGTGTTTCAGACCTCTACAACACAGAACGTAACGTCATGACAGTCCAACCCATCTACGACACCGAAGGTCAATCAATGGTTGCAACAGCATTCGCACCCGTTGATGCAGGCGGTCTCGGCGCAACCAAGCTCGGCGTCATCTCCACAACAGACGATGCAGGTATTGGTATGCTCAATGGTATCAAGATTGAAGTTGAAAGACTCGGCAAGGGCAGTTCAGTTGTTTATCAAACAGCAGGCGCAGCAGACGCATCATTTGCAACCCAAGTCACCGCACTCAAGACAGCAGGTTGTGACGTCGTCATCATCGCAGCAAACCAAGCACCTTTTGTCAACATCGCAAACACCTTCACAACAGTTGGCTATGACAACGTCAAACTCTTGACCTCATACGTCAGCGCAAACGCAGCAACAATGGGCGGTCTCGTTGTATCAGGCGCAATCAGCGCAACACGTGAAGTCTATGCAGGCGCATGGCTCGTCACCGGTTCACTTCCTTCAGAAACAAAGGGCTGGACAGACTTTATTGAATATGTCAAGGTCATGACACTCTATGCAAAGCATAAGGGCGAAACACTTGCCACAGCAGCAAATGATGCAACCTTCGCAGCACTCGGTAGCATCTACTTTGCTGGTATGGACTGGGCAGCAGACGGTGTCAGCGCATACTGGCTCAACAGCTACGGCATGGCAGGTTATGTTTCAGCAAACGTGTTCTGCCAAGGTCTCAGCAGAATGAGTGGTAAGGACCTCAAGTGGGGCGACTTCGTTCTCGCAATGGAAGAAGCACCCATTGACGTGCCTATGGGTCTCAGCGTCAGCTACGAAAACGGACAACGTATTGGTATTGACGCACTCGCAGTCAACAAGTACACTGTTACAAACAAAGGCGTTGGTGATGTCTATCGCGGAATCACCCTCCTCAAGGACCTTGAAGACGCAATCAAAGGTTAATCACCACACAATCTTATAAGAGGGGCTTTTGCCCCTCTTATAAACATTTTACGGACTGCGACAGGGCAACAGATTGTTTCTGTCGCAGAGCGCCCGTAAAAAGCCGTAGACGCATCTACGGCAGGACATCTATTTGTCCAAATCAAGTTCATTGCAGTGTGTCTGCAACCACATGCGCCCTTGTGGGCGCAAAATAGAATGAAATAGCGCACCTGCGCAACAAGGAGATAACTATGGAAAAATATATCAGCGTCAACGAGGCACTTGCCCTTGTAAACAGCGGTGACTATATCGTCACAGGTCTTGGCTCATCAGAAGGCAGAGAGTTTATGACAAATCTTCACACCATAGCAGACAGAGTAAAGGACGTCATGGTGTCCAACTGCTTGCCTATGGGCGCATATGAATTTATGACAAATCCCGCCTACAAAGACAACTTTGTCACAGAAGGTTGGTTCTATACTCCCGTGCTCAGAAAGGCACAAGCCAACGGCAACGTGTCATTCATCCCCAACCACTTGCACCTTGCAGCCACAAAGCGCCTTTTCTATCGCACCCCCGACATCTACGTTGGCATTGCATCAATGCCCGACAAACACGGCTACGTGTCATTGTCAATGTCCAACACCTATGAGATGAAGATGATCAAGGCAGCAAAGACCGTCATCCTTGAGGTCAACCCCAACGCACCCAGAACCTTTGGTGACGTTCAACTCCACGTTGATGACGTTGACTATCTTGTCAACGTTGACTATCCCATCCCCGAACTTGCAGACGCAGAACCCAACGAGAAAGACCTTGTCATCGGCAAGCTTATTGCAGACATGATCAATGACGGCGACTGCATCCAACTGGGCATTGGCGGAATCCCCAACGCAGTTGCAGCAAGTCTTTATGGAAAGAAGGACCTTGGCATCCACACCGAAATGCTCACAAGCGGAATGGTGAAGCTTGCAAAGGCAGGCGTCATCACAGGCAAGTGCAAGCAAACCCACACAGGCAAGATGGTTGCAGCATTTGCAATGGGCCCCAAGGAGCTCTATGACTACATTGATGACAATCCCTCTGTGGCAATCATGGACGGTGGCTACGTCAACGATCCTTACACCATCATGCAAAACGACAACCAAGTGTCAATCAACACCACCATTGAAGTTGACCTCACAGGACAATGCTGTTCAGAGAGCATTGGATCCAAACAATTCTCTGGCACAGGCGGTCAATCAGACACAGCAGTTGGCGCACAAAAGTCAAAGGGCGGACGCTCAATCATCGCACTCTATTCAACAGCAATGGTCAAGAATCCTGCCACAGGCGAAAGAGAAGAAACCTCAAAGATTGTTGCTCAACTCAAGCCCGGTGCAGCAGTGTCATTGTCAAGAAATGACGTTGACTATCTTGTCACCGAATATGGCTGTGTTGCACTCCGTGGCACGTCAATTCAAGAGAGAGTGGAGCGCATCATCTCTGTTGCACATCCCAAGTTCAGAGAGCAACTCAGACAAGAAGCAATTGCTGTTGGAATCATTGCAAAATAACAAACAGACACTTAAAGCATCAAAATTGACAGCATAAACCCGTTGTTCTGCGTGCAATCAACAAAAGCAGGGCAATGCAGGCGATATCATCCATAGGCGAGGTGAAATATGGCATATTTTGAATTTGAAGGAAAGCAAGTATATTACGAAGTGCATGGCGAAAAGGGCGAGCCCCTTGTCATACTCAACGGCATCATGATGTCAACTTTGAGCTGGAAGCCCTTTGTCAAAGAGTACTCCAAAAACAACGTGCTCATCTTAGTGGACTTCCTTGATCAAGGCAGAAGCGACCGCATGACAGAAAGCTATGACCACTCAATTCAAGTGCGCCTCGTTGATGCTCTTGTTGATCAGCTTCCCTATGACAAGGTCAGCATCATGGGCATATCCTACGGTGGCGAAGTGGCGGTGCAATACGCCGTCCATCATCCCGAAAGAGTGCGTCGTCTTGTCCTTGCCAACACTGCTGCAAGGACGTCAAGCTGGCTCCGCAAAATCGGTGACGGCTGGAATGAGGTGGCCAAGCACAAGGACGGCTTTGCGTACTATCTCACCACAATCCCCGTGATTTACTCCACCGAGTTCTTTGAAAAGAATTGGGCATGGATGGAGGGCAGAGAAAAGACTCTCACAGCATATTTCTCAAGAGAGGACGTGCTTGAGTCATTGATTCGCCTCACAGACAGCTCTCGTGACTACGACTACGTGGACAAGCTCCACAAAATCACTTGTCCCACCCTTGTCATCTCATCAAGTGAGGATGCACTTGTGCCTCCCACCGAGCAGATCATCCTCCATGAAAACATCAAGCACAGCACCTACGTCACCATCAACGGCAGCGGCCACGCCAGCATGTATGAAAAGCCCTATGCTTTCAGCGCATTGGTTCTTGGCTTTGTCAACCTTGGAGACGAGGGCATTTCAATCTAATCAACTTTCAACAAGATGCCTGCGGGCATCTTTTGACTAAAAGGAGAATATATGGAAAAGAAAACAATTTCAATTGGCAAAGAAACTCTTGCATACATTGATTGCGGAAAGGGGGACGTTGTGCTCATGATTCACGGCAACATGTCCTCATCGGTGCATTTTGATGAACTCATTGAGCGCCTCAAAGATAGCTATCGTTGCGTGGCAGTTGATCTCCGTGGCTTTGGCGACTCATCATACAACAATCGCTTTGACAGTCTTGAAGAGCTTGCTGATGACGTCAATCTCTTCCTTGAAGCACTTGGCATTGACAGCGCATACGTTGTTGGCTGGTCCAACGGCGGTGGCGTAGGCCTGAAGCTCTGCGCAAAGTATCCCGAAAAAGTCAAAAAGTTTTTTGCAATAGAGGGCGCAGACCACAAGGGATATCCCATCTTCAAAAAGGTCAACTTCCAACCCACAGGCGAACCTTATGAAAGCAAAGATGCCATGGCAATGGATCCTATGCAAGTTGGCCCCGTGGTTGCAATCTTTGCAACAGGAGACTCTGCAACAATGTCCGGTCTTTGGGATATGACAATCTACACGGTGGGCAAACCTTCTCCCGATCAAGCATCAAGATGGATGGCAGAAACCATGAAGCAACGCAACATCGTTGATCTTGACTGGGCCCTTGCCAACTTCAACATGAGCGACACAGCCACCCCTTACGGCATGGGCGATGGCACAATCAAGGACGTCAAATGCCCCGTTGCACTCACAACCGCAGACAGAGACGTGGTGGTGCCCAACTATATGGTGATGAGCAATGCAACAGCTCTTGGCGACAAAGCCACCGTCATCAATTACACCAACTGTGGACACTCTCCCATGGTGGATTGCCCCGACAGATTGGCAGAAGACGTCAAGGCATTCTTTGCATAAGAGGTCCAAACAAAACAATCCAAACGCAAAAAGCCACTTTAAGTGGCTTTTTTGCACAATAAAACCGCCAAAAAGGCGGTTTTTGTGTTTTGCTTTTGGAGCTGTGTGTTTATAGAGAGGACAAAAGCACGGTGGCGTATGCACCAATTGCGTTGCCCGCACCAATTTCACCCACCTGCTCATTGGTGGTGGCAGACACCCCAACGCACTCGTCACTCACGCCCAAGCGCGCGCTCAAGCGTGCGCGCATTTCATTAATATATGGGGCAAGCTTGGGGCTTTCTGCAATCACTGTGACGGTGGCGTTGTCCACCTTGTATCCTTTGCCTCGGCAGATGTCCATGACTTTGTCAAGGAGGAGCATGCTGTCTGCGTTGTCATAGCGAGGATCGTCAACGGGGAAGTGATGTCCAATGTCTTTGTCCCCAAGGGCGGAGAGTATTGCGTCCATAACTGCGTGGACGGGCACGTCTCCATCGCTGTGGGCGACAAGGGAGAAAGAGCAGGGGATTTTGACTCCGCAAAGGGTGACAAAGTCACCCTTGTCCGTGCGGTGCACGTCATATCCTGAGCCAACCCTGTTCATCACAACGTCTCCTTTGTGGGTGATTTTGCGGTTGGATCTATCTCCTTCAACGTGGGCGATTTTGCCGTGATAGATTGCTTGAATTGTGGCAAGATCATCAAGGGCAGAGGTGGTTGCAACAGAGTAGCCATCCTCAAAAACACCTCTTTCAAACCCCATAGGGGTTTGTATTGCACGATAGTGGTTGCGGTCAATGGACTTTACGCCGTCTGTGACCAAAGCGATGTTGTCAACAAGAGGCACAAGGGGCACTGCCACCTTGTGAGTGTCAAGAGATGACAAAATCCGTCCAATTAGTTCGCCAGAAACAAAGGGTCTTGCACCGTCATGAACAAGGACGTGAGTGCAGTCATCCGTGAGAGATCGCATGGCGTTTTTCACGGTTTCCGTACGACTATCCCCTCCAATTGCAAAGGTGATGCGGTTGTCCTCATCAAGATGCAGAATGCTCAACCAAGATGCCAGCTCATCAAAATATGAGTTGTGAGTTGCTACGATGACTTTGGTCACTTCTTTGAATGCCAAAAAGGGAGTGATTGCCTCTGTGAGCACACAACCCATTCCACATCTTGCAAACAGCTTGTTTTCCTTGCCGTAGCGTTGACTCTCTCCTGCGGCAGCGATGATAACGTTGACTGATTTCATAATATCTCCTGTCAATAGGATATACTTTTCTTGCCGATAGGTCAAGACAAAACAAAAAAACCGCCAACAAAGGCGGATTTATGTTGCAATTTTGGTTGACGGTGTCTTATTCAATGACACGATACATGGTTTCTGCTGATTGTTTTGTTTGTTTTTCGTTGATATCAAGCACTTCAAAGCGCAGGGTGTTGTTGCCAAAAGACACGGTGACAACGTCCCCGATTTTGACGTCTTTTGAGGGTTTTGCCACCTTTCCGTTGATTTCAATACGGCCTCCGTCACAGGCGTCTGCTGCAACAGAACGGCGTTTTATCACCCTTGAAACCTTCAAAAACTTGTCAATTCTCATAAAAAACCTCGTATTTTTAGGAATTTTTTGGGGAAAAACAGGCGGGTTTTGCCCCTAAATAACCCCCTAAAAATAGATAAACTATTTTACGCGCGCACTTGACAACCTTGAAAAATACTGCTAAAATAGGAAAATGCGCCGATTATGCGGTTCTCTACCCCTGAAATCTCAAATTTTGGGGGTAGGGGGTTATAAATAGCATAGTTAGTATAGCGCACAGCAACAAAAAACACAAGTCTTTCTGAAAAATCTCAAAATTTGAAAAAAAATTTTTTGGAAAGTAAAATGGTAATTTTTTTCAAGGAGTGAAGCATGTCCCAACAAAGAATTCACAAAGTAATGTACGGCACTACTGAAAGAAACTCATTCTCACGCATCAACGATGAGAAGATCCTTCCCATTCCGTACCTTATTGAGTTGCAAAGAAGTTCCTACAAAAACTTCATTGAGACCGGCATCGCAGATGTGTTGAAAGAGTATTCACCCATCAACGATTTTTCCGGCAGATTGAAACTGGAATTTCTCGAACACCGCCTCAAAGGCAACCCCAAGTATTCCGTCAAGGAATGCAAGGACCGTGACACCACCTACGCAGTGCCTCTCTTTGTCAATGCGAGATTGACAAACAATGAAACCGGCGAAGTGGTTGAGCACGAAGTCTTTATGGGTGATTTCCCCTTGATGACAGAGTCTGGATCATTTGTCATCAACGGAGCAGAGCGCGTCATCGTCAGCCAACTTGTCCGTAGCCCCGGCGTCTACAACGACAAGGCAGCAGACAAAAACGGCGTCCCTCGTTATGCCACCACAGTCATCCCCAACCGCGGAGCATGGCTTGAGTTTGAACAAGATTCAAACGTCATTTCATGGGTTCACGTTGACCGCAACCGTAAGATCACCACAACCACACTTCTTCGTGCACTTGGCTACGGCACAGATATGGAACTCATTGAGCTCTTCGGCGGAGATGAAATGATTGCAATCACTTGCAACAAAGACACCGCATGCAAGAGTGAGGAACAAGGCAAGATTGACTTGTTCAAGCGTATGCGTCCGGGCGAAGTTCCCACCATTGAAGGTGCAAACATCCTCATCAACAACATCTTCTTTGACGGCAAAAAGTACGAACTGGGCAGAGTTGGCAGATACAAGTACAACAAAAAACTTGCTCTTGCCACCCGTATTGCAGGCCACGTGGCAGCAGAAAACGTCGTAAGCGAAGATGGCGAAATTTTGGTTGCAAAGGGCGAAACAATCACTCTTGACACCGCAAACAAGATCCAAAACAGCGGTATCAACGTGGTGTACCTTGCATACAAAGATGAACAAGGCGTTGACAGAGCATACAAGTGCATCGGCAACAACACCGTTGATCTTGACGCATTCATGGACGTCAACCCCAGAGAAATCGGCGTGCTTGAAAAGGTGTACTATCCTCGCCTCAAAGCAATCCTTGATGAAATCAGCGATGAAAAGGAACGTATCCTTGCAATCCAAGCAGACCTTGACAACCTTGTGTACAAGCACATCACCCTTGATGACATCGTGTCAACAGTCAGCTACAACCTTGGCCTCCGCTACGGCTTTGGCACTTGCGATGACATTGACCACCTTGGCAATCGTCGTGTCCGTGCAGTTGGCGAACTTCTTCAAAACCAATTCCGCATCGGTATCAGCCGTCTTGAAAGAGTCATCAAAGAAAGAATGGCTTCCGCACAAGAAAATGCAGAAATCACTCCTCAAACACTCATAAATATCCGTCCTGTCACCAGCGCAGTAAAGGAATTCTTTGGTTCATCACAACTCTCGCAATTTATGGACCAACCCAACCCCATTGCAGAACTTACACACAAGCGTAAGCTCTCAGCACTCGGTCCCGGCGGTTTGAACAGAGAACGCGCAAGCTTTGACGTCCGTGACGTTCACTACACTCACTATGGTCGTCTCTGTCCTATTGAAACTCCCGAAGG
>JAFVYE010000078.1 GCA_017500745.1 Clostridia bacterium
ATGTGTATGTCGTAGCGGTATGTGTCCATATCAAATGAGGTGGCACACTTTTTTGACTGCGTGATAGACGTCCTCGCCAATTGCAATCAAATTGACCCCTTGCATCTTGACCTTGGCAAGAAGGGGCTCATCGGGCTCTACGCCCTCGCATAGCACCACCACCGACACGTCAGCAAGAGTGGCAACTGCGCACACGTTGACGTTGTTCATGATGGTGAACCAAGCACAATCTGTGGGAGCTTTGCCCATGACTGCGCTGAGAAAATCTCCTGCATAACCACAGGTGACTTGTCTGTCATCTTCTATGTTGTACACCTTGGCGCCAAGGAGTGTGACAAGTTCATTTACTGTCATTTTCTTTCCTCCTCAAGCAGTCTGGGGCACTTTGTGTCTTTGGGGATGATGCCTGCCACCAAATCCTCTGCATAAGCACGACAGCTGGGCGCTCCGCAAAGACCGCAATCTGCCAGAGGCAGAGTTGCCACGGTGGACTCAATCTCCATCAACTTGCTCATGGCTGTAAAGCGATCCTCATCAAGCTTGAACACGTCCTTGACCACGGGGCTCTCTTCCCAGAGGAAATACTCCTTTGACTTGCCAAGATCGGTGACGTTGTTGACGCCGGTTGACATCTTGCGAGCAAGCTGATAGAGTCTGCCTCTTGCCACAAAGGGATTTTCTACGTTCATAACACCGCCGACACAACCCGCTGTGCATGCATTGAGCTCAATAAACTCAATGTCATCAAGAGATCCGTCCTCAACTGCTTCAAGAATTTTGACACAGTTTTCAACGCCGTCTGCGGCGATTGTTTTCTCATGGAATATGGCGTTTGCTTCGCCACGACTGACACCCCATCTAAGACCAGTTGCACACATCTTTGTGATGGGCTTTGTGTCCTTGATGTTGTTCATAACGGGCACAAGACGCATATATGCGTCTGCAACAGACAGCACTCTGTCAACATAGGGTTGGTTGACGCCGATGCCTGTCTTTAATGCAAACACCTTTGCAGGACAAGGCGAAATGAAATATACGCCGATGTCCTCTTTGGGTATGCCCCTTGCAATTGCTCTTTCTCTTGCCATCTTTGCTGCCACGTCAACGGGAGCAAGCACGGGAAGAAGGTTCTCTGCAAGGTTGTGGTACTTCATCATTATCAGTTCAAGGATTGCGGGGCAAGCCGTTGAAATGACGGGTTTTTTGACCTCTTTTCTGTCAAGAAGGATTTTGGTGACAGAGCTGATGTACTCTGCTGCCAAACCAACCTCGTACACCTCATCAAATCCAAGTTCAATGAGCCCATTGAGCACCACGTCAATGTTGTCAAGGTTGTTGAACTGACCATAAAGTGAGGGAGGAGGAAGCACAATCTTGTACTTGAAATCACCAAGAGTATCCCAACTGTCGTGTGACGGCAGTTTGGCTTGGTGTGGGCAAAGGCGCACGCACTCGCCACAACCGATGCAACGGTCATAGTCAACGCTGGCCTTTCCGCCACGGACACGTATTGCCTCAGTGGGACAACGTCTCATGCACGTGATGCAACCCTTGCACTTTTCGGGATCAAGGTTGACTGTGTGCAACGATTTGTCGTTGAGATAATTTGTCAGTGTAAATTCAGTTTTCATTCCCCTCATCCTATCCAAAGAAGATAGTCATACGTACAGTTGTGCCAACGCCGACTTCGCTTTGAATGTCAAACTTGTCGGCGTACTTTTTCATGTTGGGCAACCCCATTCCTGCCCCAAATCCAAGACGCTGTACCGCCTCGGGAGCTGTTGAAAAGCCGGGTTGCATGGCTTTTTCAAGATCCTCTATGCCTCCGCCTTTGTCGCTTAAGACAATGTTGACTTTGTCGTAATAGATGTCAACCACAGCAACACCGCCTCCGGCATGGATGACCATGTTGATTTCTCCTTCATACATCGCTATTGCAACTCGGCGAATATCGGCTGAGGCAACACCCATCTTTTTCAGCGTGCTTTTGACCGCCTCTGATGCCGAGCCGGCTGAATTGAAGTTGTTGCCTGCAACAAGATATTCCTGATGTATGAATTGACCTACCATTACGCTTTGAGTCCTGCTGAATAGAGTCTGCCAGAAGTTTCAAACATGTTCTTCTTGGTTGTGACGACAACAATCCCGTTTGCTTCTGCAAGTGAGATGATGTCGTTGTTGGGAGTTTTGCCTCTTACAACAACAATGCACTCAATGTCCATCATGAGAGCAGTGCGCACAATTTGGGGATTGATGAGCCCCGTGATGAGCACTCCTTGATCCATGACAAATGCAAGCACGTCACTCATCATGTCTGATGAGAAGGCGGAATACACTTCCTTGTCTGCCTTGTGTGCGTTGCAAACAATGGTGCCGTCAATGTATGCGGATAATTCGCTTATTTTCATTTTGACTCCTGCGTCAGTGGACCTGACAATGCTTAGCGATATTTTTCAATAATGCCGTGGATTTGATCTGTTGTGACCTTGCCATAAACGTCATCGCCAACAGTCATAACAGGTGCAAGACCGCAACAGCCGATGCAACGAGTTGCTGTCAATGAGAACTTGCCGTCTGCAGAAGTTTGTCCATCTTTGAGGCCAAGCTCTGTTTCAAGCTTTGCAAAGACGTCACCACTACCCTTGACGTAGCATGCTGTGCCAAGGCAAACTGCAAAGGGAAATTCTCCTTTGGGATTGAGGACGAATTGGCTGTAGAACGTTGCAACACCAAAGACTTCTTCAAGAGTGACGCCAAGCTCTTCTGCGACCATTGTTTGAACTTCAATGGGAAGATAGCCGTAGATGCCTTGGGCAGTTTGAAGTGCAGGCATCAGACTGCCGGGAAGTTTGGCGATTTCTTTGAGCTCTGCTCTGAGTTGTGCTTCTTGTTCAGGGGTGCCTTTGAATGCAACTGTGGTCAGATTAATTTTTGACATATGTTCCTCCAAAAATTGCTTTTTGTATTTTTCGTTATATACGCACGCAAACGCATACGTTCAACAAAAATTTTAGCACACGCCCCATCAAAAATCAATACCCATTTTCAAACTATTTTGAAAAAATAGGAGTACAAATTTGCGCTTTTGTATGATGATTTTTCAGTCAAAAAAATCCGCCTTTTGGGGCGGAAATGATTTTTGAGGGTTCTAAACCACTTTTTTGCGGAAAAATGAAAGTCCACCGAAAAATTTTCGGCGGACTCTAAAAACAAGTAATTAGTCGGGGAAATATCTTGGCATCCTGCGCTTGTGGGCAGTTGAGCGATAGGCCCTTTCAATCTTGGCCTTGTCACTTTCATCCACCTCCTCGCCCTTGCAAAATGCGGTGATTGAAGCGTAAGTGACACCCATATCTTGCTCATCGGTTTGACCCTCATACAGCCCTGCTGACGGGGCTTTTGAAATGATGTTTTCGGGAGCGCCAAGATAGGCAAGAAGCTCATAAATTTCGGGCACGGTTAGGTCTGCGATGGGGTTGAAATCACATGCTCCATCTCCCCACTTTGTAAAGTAACCCATGGTGATCTCACACAGGTTGCCCGTGCCTGCAACAAGATATCCTTTTGACTGGCCAAGAGCATACAAAACCGACATTCTAAGGCGGGGATTTATGTTGGCACCTGCCATTTTGAGAGCATAGTCGCTGACGTGATTTTCCTCCAAATTTGAGCCAAGTGCGCTCATAAGACAGTCCTTGGTGGCTGTGAGATCAACCTCAATTTGCTCAATGTCAAAGCGCTGGCCTGCTCTCAAAGCGTCATCACGGTCAGAGCCGTAATTTCTTGAAGATCCACAGGGCATAATCACCCCAAGGACGTTGGGTGTTGCAAGCTTTGCAAGTGCGCCGACAAGGGTGCAATCCTTGCCCCCGCTGTTGCCGTAAATCACTCCTTTGGCACCGCTTTCACGAAGCAATGTTTTGATCCATTCCACTCTTTGGTCTATGGTTTTTTGACAGTCCATAAAGCACCTCTTTTTGTTGCTACAAATAGTTTAGCACAAAATGGCGATTTTTCAAACTTTTTTTGAAAATGGGTTGAAAAAAGCACTTTTTTGCTATCCCTGCTCCTTGAAAACCGCTTTTTTTGCATATTTTTTCTAAAAAAACTTAATTTTTGAAAATTGGGTATTGAAATCATTTTTTTGTTGGAGTATAATGTTTACATTAAAAAAAACTCAATACAAGGAGAAATTTTATGAGAAAAGCATTTATCTGTCCCACAAAGTACGTTCAAGGCGAAAACGAACTTTTGAACCTTGGTTATTTTGTAAAAACATTCGGCAAAAAGGCACTCCTTATTGCAGACCCCTTCGCACTCAATCTTGTCAAAGACAAACTTGACGCAAGTGCAAAGAAATACGGCGTAGAATTTGTTTCATGTGGCGACGTGTTCAAGGGCGAATGCTCACGTACTGTTGTTGCAGAACTCCAAAAAATCGCAAAGGCAAACAAGTGCGCATGCACAATCGGTCTTGGCGGTGGCAAAGCAATTGACACATCAAAGTGCGTTGCAGCTGGCTCAAACCTCATCATCTGCCCCACAATCGCAGCAACTGACGCTCCCACATCACACAGCGCAGTTCTCTACACCGATAGCCATGAATTTGACGACTATGCATACTTCCGTCAAAACCCCAGCGTAGTCCTCATTGACCTCAACGTCATTGCAAATGCTCCCGCACGTTTCTTGGTCAGCGGTATGGGTGACGCTCTTTCAACCTACTTTGAAGCACGTGCAAACGCACAATCATGCTCAAACGTCAACGCAGGCCTTCCCTGTGGTGCAAACAGAGCAAAAGGCACACTCCTTGGCTACGGCACACACACAGCACAAGCTCTTGCAGAACTCTGCTATCG
>JAFVYE010000079.1 GCA_017500745.1 Clostridia bacterium
CCATCCAAGTTTCATCGTTCTTTTCTCTTTGTTTTTCCTTTTCGTGTCTGCAAGCAGAGCAGATGTCCTCGCCTTCTTCAAGATAGTTTTCTTTGCAGATAGGGCAGACGCGTTCGTTGAAGATGTTTTCATCATCGTCTTCTTCAATGAGATGGATTTTGCTTTCTTTTCCAAGTTCTGCTTTGCAAACTTCGCAGAGATCCTCTTCAACGGGGATCCAATTGAGTTCACAACGCTCACACTTTTTATATTTGGCCATAAATACCTCGGATTTGCTAATTTTTCATATATTATATGTATATGGTGCGTAGATGTAAACTGTTTTTTGCAAAATATTTATATTTTTTATTATTTAATGATTTTTATTATAAAAAACCATATATCAAGGAGGGTTTGGAGAGGTTTTGCCCTTAGAGAAACCAGTCAAAAACCAAACAGACAAAAAGATAGCCAAAAAAACTCAGAAAAAAAATAGTGAAAAAAATTGGTGAAAAAAATTGGTGAAAATACAATTAAAAGGTTGCATAATCTGATGAAAAATGCTAAAATTTCTGTGTTGATTATAGCAATAGAATTTTCAAATTGAAATATCCCATAAAAATCTAAAAAATGACAAAATTTTGCTTTTTGGTGGTTTTTTTGCCAAAAAAGAGTTTTCACGTACATGATAAAATTAAGGCAACACTTTTTTTGGAGGAATTTATGAAAAGATTGGTTATTGCTGATGACAATCCAAGACTTGTATTGAGCTT
This sequence comes from Clostridia bacterium, assembly GCA_017500745.1. Lineage (GTDB taxonomy): Bacteria > Bacillota > Clostridia > Christensenellales > CAG-917 > RGIG4097. Next base: position 753 of record JAFVYE010000079.1, read on the forward strand.
ACAAGAGTTTTTTGCAAATGATGACAAATACGAAGTGGTTGGCACCGCATCCAATGGGGTGGAAGCGGTGGCCCTTGTTGAACGCTTGATCCCAGACTTTTTGCTCCTTGACATAGTTATGCCCGAGCTTGACGGCTTTGGGGTGTTGTCCACCCTTGGCATAAAGCGCCCCACCGTCATCATGATGTCACAGCTTGCCACAGACGGATTTGTGCAAAAGGCGTTGAGATACGGAGCCAGCTATTTTCTTGCCAAGCCCTTCAGTTTTGACGCTTTGAGGACAACCCTTGAGGAGTTTTCATCTCCCGTGCACGTGGACAAAAAGCAAAGCCATAATCTTGATGAAAAGATTGCCAATTTGTTCATATCCGTGGGCATTCCTGCTCACATAAAGGGCTATCAATTTTTGAGAGAAGCCATCAAGATGACTGTGGACAGCCCCGAAATCATTGGAAGCATAACAAAACGGCTGTATCCCACAATTGCAGAGCGCTTTGACACATCGCCATCAAAGGTTGAAAGGGCCATCCGCCACGCCATTGAGGTGGCTTGGAACAGGGGCAAGATTGAAAACATAAATCAAATCTTTGGCGTGAGGGTGTACTCTCCCAATGAGAAGCCCACCAATGGCGAGTTTATTGCACTCATTGCAGACAAAATGCTCCTTGAAGGTGCATAATCTCATAAATATGCACAGAAAACCAGCCATTTTGTTGATTTTGTATAATTTGAGTCAAAAACAGTTGACATATCGCCTTTTCAGGAAGATAATTTAATCAACAAAAAGGAGCTACTATGAGAACTTTCGCATTCTACGGCTATTATTATTACGATAATCTTAGTAAATAGACTACGATAGTTTTTGTACACATTTTTTATGAATAACGGGGACTTATCGTAGAGATGAGTCCTTTTTTATTAAACGTAGTAATCAGAGGAGAAACAATATGAAAAAAACAATCAAACTTTTGGCAGTGGTCATGGCAATCGCAATGGTGGCAACACTTTGCTTTGTGGCTTGCAACAACACAGGCGCAGATGCAGACTTTACAGTGGGCATCCTTCAACCCATTGCACACGATGCACTTGGCGCAGCAAATCAAGGATTTCAAGATGAACTCACTCGCCTTATGGCTGGGGTTGGCAAGACTGTGGCTTTTGACAACCAAAACGCACAAGGCAATGCAGAAACCATGACAACCATCGTCAGCACCTTTATGTCAAAGGGAGTTGACCTCATGCTCACTATTGGCACGGGTGCAACTCAAACAGCAGCAGGCCTTGACAAAACAACCCCCATCCTCTTCACAGCAGTCACCGATCCCGCAGGAGCAGGCATCGTGTCATCAAACGGAGCAGATCGTGCATCAAACAACGTCAGCGGAACTTCTGATATGAACCCCGTTGCCCTTCAAATGCAACTCTGCAAGGACCTTGGCATGACCAAGGTGGCTCTCCTTTACACCTCAAGCGAGGACAACAGCCGTATCCAAATTGACATGGCAAAATCTGCCTGTGACAGCATTGGCCTTGCCTACGTTGTCAAAACTGTGTCTGGCATGGACGAAATCATGACAGTCATGAACGATATTGGTGCAGACACATCCATTGACGGCATCTACATCCCCACCGACAACAACCTTGCAGCAAACGCCGGAACAATCCACTCACAAAACCTTGCAAACCGTCGCTTGCCCATTGTCTGTGGTGAAGAAAGCATGAACGGCCTTTGCGGTGTTGCAACCTACTCCATTGACTACTACGAACTTGGCAAGCAAACTGCACAAATGGCATTTGACATCCTCATGGGCAACAAAAAGGTTGGCGAGATGCCTGTTGAATATCAATCCGGCACGCCTGCGCTTTCCAAAAATGAAGGGGTTGCAGAGGCCCTCGGATTTGACCTTTCAATCCTTGATTAATTTGAGCCAAAGGGCGCAACAAAAGGTTTAAACAAGCAAAACAAAAGTTAAAATACGGATTTGGTCAACAAATCCGAAACATACAGGAAATTGACATATGGAAATTTCAATTATGACAGCACTCAATCAAGGACTTATGTGGGGCATACTTGCCATTGGCGTGTTTGTGTCCTTCAAGGTGCTTGACTTTGCAGATATGACTTGCGAGGGCTCAATTGCAATGGGCGGAGCAATCACGGCAATCACTCTCCAAGCAGGGCTTCATCCCTTGCTTGCGGTGTTGTTCTCTCTTCTTGGCGGAGCAGGGGCAGGACTCATCACAGGACTTTTGCACACCAAGTTGAAGATCCCTCCCATCCTCTCGGGCATCCTCACAATGACGGCTCTTTACTCCATCAACCTGCGCATTATGCAGGATAGAGCATCCATCACAATGCTCAACGTAAAAACCTTGACAAGCGGTCTTACAGACGCTCTTGTTGGCAGTGGCTTGCCCTATAAGTATGGCGTTCAAGTGTCAAATATGATCATTGCGCTCATCTTTGTGGGCTTGGTCATAGGCGTCATCTATTGGTTCTTTGGCACAGAGTTTGGATGCACAATCCGTGCAACAGGCATGAATCCCAAGATGTGCAGAGCGCAGGGAATCAACACCAACACCACCATCATTGTTGGCCTTATGATCTCCAACGCCCTCATTGCTCTTGCAGGTTGCCTCATCAGCCAAATGCAATTCAACACAACCGTCAGCATGGGCACAGGCGCAATCGTTATTGGTCTTGCAAGCATCATCATAGGCGAGGCCATGACGGGCAAGAAGTTTAGTTTTTGGGCAAAACTTGCAATGCTCGTGGTTGGCAGCATCATCTATCGCCTTGTCATCACACTCATCCTTATGATCCCCGGCTTCAACACCAACGATCTCAAATTGCTCACAGCAATTATCGTTGCAATAGCCCTTGCAATCCCTGCAATAAAGGGTGGTGCAAAGCCCCTCATCCAAAAGTTTATCGGCAAGAAAGGAGGAAATGAAAATGCTTAAAATCACAGGCATCAGCAAAACCTTCAATCAAGGCACGATCAATGAAAAGGTTGCACTCAACGACCTTTCAATCACAATCAATGACGGCGACTTTATCACAGTCATAGGAGGCAACGGAGCAGGTAAGTCAACCTTGCTCAACGCAATCTGTGGAACCATCTCTGTGGAAAACGGCACCATTGAGCTTGACGGCAAGGACATCACTCATCTCAAAGAGGCCAAAAGAGCAAAGTACTTGGGTAGAGTTTTCCAAGACCCTATGATGGGTACTTGTGCCGATATGAGCGTGGAGGAAAACCTCGCTCTTGCAGTACGCCGTGGCAAACAGCGCACTCTCAAATGGGGTATGCCAAAAAAGGATAGAGAGGTCTACGTGGAGGAGCTTGCCAAACTCAACCTTGGCCTTGAGGAAAGATTGTCCAACAAAGTGGGCCTCCTCAGCGGTGGACAACGCCAAGCAATCACTCTGCTTATGGCCACCCTCAATCGCCCCGAGCTTTTGCTCCTTGACGAGCATACGGCGGCTCTTGATCCCAAGACGGCAGAAAAGGTGCTTGCCCTCACAAAGCAAATTGTTGAAAGTGGCAACATCACAACCTTGATGATCACTCACAACATGCAAGACGCCATCACATACGGCAATCGTCTTATCATGATGAACGCGGGCAAAGTGATATATGACGTCAGCGGAGAGGAAAAGAAAAACCTCACGGTCAAAGCACTTCTTGAAAAGTTTGAAGAGATTGCACCCAGCGTTGTAACAAGCGACAAAATGGTGCTCTCTGCAGGCACAAAATCAGAGGAAGCACAAGACAACCAAAACCAAGATTCAGCGGAATAGAATCCGCAAAACAACAAAAAAAGAGCGACAGCAATGTCGCTCTTTTTGTTTGAAGATATGCAAACAGAAAGAAACAAAACGAAGCACAAAAAAAAGGCACTCGTTTGAGTGCCTTTTTTGTTGATTTGAGATGAAACTATCTTTCTGCCTTTTCCTTGTAGAATGCGCGTTTTTCTTTTGCGTCTTGCTCGTTCTTTTCAAAGAGAACTTTTGCTGCTTCGGGATTTTGCTTTGCAAGAGATGCGTATCTGACTTCGCCCATAAGGAATGATTGATAGTCTTCTGTGGGTTCCTTGCTGTCAAGAGTGAAGGGATTCTTGCCTGCATCCTTGAGTTCGGGATTGTAACGGAAGAGTTGCCAGTAACCTGTGTCAACTGCCTTCTTCATTTCAAGTTGTGACTTGTTCATGTTGATGCCGTGGTTGATGCAGGGTGCGTATGCGATGATGATTGAAGGTCCGTGATATGCTTCTGCTTC
>JAFVYE010000080.1 GCA_017500745.1 Clostridia bacterium
GTTCCTTACGATTCCCATGGGGGTACCAATAAGAACGTAAATCAAACATAGATTTGCGTTCTTTTTCTTTACAAAAAATTAGCGGAGCATTTCTGCTCCGCTTTGTCTTTGGTGAGTGGTGCCATTTGAAAACCTGCGTGTGCAGGGTGGATACCGACTGCCTACGGCGTTGTCTTCCAGTGCGCAATGCGATTATGAGGCCTGACATTGCCTATATGGACCCGTCGTTCCTTTCAAAAGAGTGAGGTTCATTACGACACCACTATGGTGCAAGGGGATGCCTTGCAAGATTATAATAGCATAACCGTGTTCAAATTGCAATACCCAATTTTTTGGCAAAATACACCAGCTTAGAACGCCGTATTTGCCAATTTTCCCCACAAAAATACGAAAAAAGGGCAAGCCATTGTTTGACCTGCCCTTTTGTGTTGATTTTGATGTTCTAAATCAGTTTTCGGGGGTGTAGTATGCGCTGAAGTCTGCGTCAAGGGCATCGTAGCTGAACACTGTGAGATAGTATTGCACTGCTTCCATACGTGCAAGACCGTGTGCGTTGGGTGCCTCCCAATCTTCCCACATCTCCCATTGCTTGAAGTAACCATTGTCCCAAAGTTGGAATGTGACTTCAAGCTTGGTGAATCTTGCGTTTTCATCGCTGGCGCCCTTGTTGTCTTGGAGTGCCCAGTTGGTGTCGTAGTGGGTGTACTCCTTGAAGCTGTCCATGACAATGTGCACTGTGTAGTAACCCTCTTCTGCGTTGTACTCTACCGTTGCGGACACGATGGTGTTGTAGTAGTCCTCTTCAACCAAGTTGCCGTTGGCGTCATATTTGTTGGCGTCATCCCCAGTTGAGTAGAAGATGTGTTGGTCTGTCTTTTCATAGCCGATGCGTCTGCCTGCGTCATCAACGTAAGTGGGGATTGAATAGCCGGTGGCCTCATCATACACCCATTGCATACCATTGGGGTTGGGGTCGGTTTGGTTTTGTCCGTTGATCTTGCCCTTGTAGCCAGATGCTGTGTAAGGAATGGGGCTGACGGAGATGCGCATACGCTTGTCGCCGTAATCTTTGATTGATGCAAGTTTGCCCCAATTGAACTCTCTTGGATCGCTGTCCTTGATGAAGTTGGTTGTCTTGAGATAGACGTTGTTCATCTCTCCAGCTTTGACGTACCATCTTTGACCTGACTCTGAAAGACCGCCCATGATTCCACCAATGAGGCCAAGCTCTGCTCCTTCCTTGACAACTTGGAGTGTTTGACGGAAGTGCTCCCCTGTGAGGTTGTTGCGGATGTCAACTGTGTTGAATATGAGAGGGAGCTCTGTGGTTGAGCCAGCAATGATGAGTGCTGAGCTGTTTGAGCCGGTTTCAAAATAGCTTGCGTAAGGCACGGTGACCATTGTCTTGTTGCCAATTGAGTAAAGAATGTAGGCAAGCTCCTTCAATGCTTCGGGATCGGTGGGAATGTCATAATTGACTGTGCGAGCGGGCATATCCTTTGCGGGCTTGAGATAGTAGCCGTCCACGTTGCCTTCCTTGTCATAAGAAACCTCGTATGAGCCCGGTTTCAATGCTGAAAACACCATAGGGTTGTCCATGTTGATTGCACCCTTTTTGTTGCATGCCGTGAGGACGATTGCAAGTGAAAGCACGCACACTAACAATGCTGCAATCATAACCTTTGAGATTGTTCTGGTTGATTTTTTCATAATTTCCTTTTGCCTATTGGCTTTTTTATTGGAGCAAGGGGATGTCCCCGTACAACTATCCTTAATTATACTTCTTTTTTGCGGTGTTGGCAAGAGCCAATTTCATTAGTTAAACAAAAAATGCTGTTTTTGTTGAAAAAAACAATCCTTCATCTTTTTGAGGGCCAAATAAAGCCAAAACCCATTGAAAAAAACTTGCAAAATAGTTGATTTGACTCTTGAAATGCGTGGGAATATAGAATATAATTATTCCATAATACTATTTTAAGGTAGGTTTATATGAGAAACTTCAAACTCAAAACTGCTGGAACAGCCCTCGTGGTTGTGCTTGCACTGACACTTGTCCTCTCATTTGCCTTTGCTTCCACCGGTGGCGTGGCTCTTGCAGATGACCACCCCAATGGCACAAAAATCGGCGAGTTTAGTGTGGCACACATCAGCGATATCCACTATTTCCCTCTTGAATATTGCTATCAAGACACCTCTGCAGAAGATTACATTTCAAGTGACTTCTATCAATCCACAACCGTGGACACAAAGCTGGTGCTTGAAAGTGGAAACATCCTCTACGCCAACATCATGCGCATGATTGATATGGCAAAAGTAGGCACATTGCCCAACTACGTGTTTGCAACAGGCGACCTGACCAAAAACGGCGAACGTGTGGCACATCGTGACGTGGCAAACTCACTGCGCTATCTCCAAAACGAAGTGCGTAAGCTTGGTGGCAAGTACGCAAACTTCCAAGTTTTTGCCACAGTTGGCAACCACGACCTCTACAACGGCAGTGGCGCTCTCTACGACAAAAACACCGGTGACGGCTGGGATGCAGAAGGCGTGACAACCGCTCAATGGGCACTCATGTACAACGGCCTTGGTTATCCCACCGTTGACGAAGCCACTCTCAATCAAATCTACCCCGCAGACTACTGGTCATCAGAGTTTACTGACGGATATATCGCCACAACCATTGCAGACAACCTCACTCTGCACTACCTCAACGAGCACTTCCAAAAGGCACACGATGAAAATCTTGCCGGCACTCCCCTCTCATACGAGAAGCTCCTTGAAGAATACGTGGCAATTGGCGATGGATTCAGCCAACTTTCCCTCAACGTTGATATTGCAAACTCATCATACAAACTCATCATTGCAGACGCAACTCTCCGTGAAGAAACAGATGAATTGGTCCCTGCAAAAGTGAGCAAGGACGAGTTTGACATCCTCACCAACAACGGTGCAAATTTCGGCGATTACGAATTTCATTTGACAGAGGGCGACAGCCTTGTCATCAACAGCAAGCCCGCAACTCTTGACGAAGTCAACTCCGCATTTAGCGCAGGCAAATCCGTCTATCGCAACACAAAGCTCTCACACCTTTGCGGTGGCACTCTCCGTCCTGAGCTCCTTGAGTTCATTGCTGACTTTGCTTCAACTGCAACCGCAACAGACGGAATTGGCGAGGCAACCCTCATTGCTTGCTTCCACCAAAACCTCCTCCCTCACTTTGAAGTTGAGGATGATATCCTCAAAGACTTCACATTCTACAACTGGGAGTACATTGCCAAGTTCTTGTCAGAATACGGCGTGAGATATTCACTCTCCGGCCACCAACACTCCTCTGACGTCATGAGTTATACTGATGCAGAAGGCAGAACCGTCTATGACATGCAAACCGGCTCCTTTGTGTCCCTTGACTCTCCCCTCCGTGTTTTCTCAGTTGAAAGATACAACGTTGACGGCAAGCTTGCAGAAAAGGCAGACAGCTCACTCTATCTCCTTGATGCACACAAAGAAACCCCTTTGAAAGCCACTCCTTCAAACCACGTTTACACCACTGCTCCTTGGAATGAAACTGCATATCAAAACGCAATCACGGCTTACAACAACGCAACCGACAAGGACAGCGCTTGGCAAGACGTTTTAAACGCAAACCCCAACTACTTGGTGTACTCAATCAAACACGATGACTTTGACACCCTATCATATAACCAATACAGCTTCCAAGAAGTGTACGAGATCCTCATTGACAAGGTGCTTGGTCACTTCCTCAACGAAGACTTCCTCCTTGGCACTTTGAACGGACTCTTTGACGGACTCCTTGGCCCTGACTCCCCCAGTCTGCAACTTGCAGGTTTCCTCAATCTTGACCCCTACAAACCCGTTCTTTACAAGATGATCAACTATCTTGTTGACACCCTATGGACAGGTCTTTACGAGGACAAGGACGGCAACGGCTACGGCGACTATGAACACAATGGCGTTGTCTATGACAACGTTCTTGACTGGGTTTCTGCTGTGGCAGACGACATCATCGGTCTTGACTTTGGCAGCGAAGAGCTTGGCAAGTTGACACTTGGAGATATGGCTGTGTACATCTTCACTTCTGCTTGTAGCGGAAACGAGGTTTACTCAAACCTTGAGCTCCCCGAAGGCAAGTACTCCGAGGACAGCCCTCTCTTTGTGGCAAACTCACCCTACGACAATGAATATCGCATCCGCTTCCAAGCAGCAATCAAGGACCTTGCATCACAAGGCGACAGCGGTGAGCTCATTGAAAGACTGCTCTCTGCCCTCCTTGATCCTCTCTTTATGGATGACGACTCACTGCTCAAAACTCTCCTCACCTACAAGTTTGACTTTACATCCACCCAAGCTGGCTTGACCACAGAGGACCTTGACAACTTCAACAAGCTCATCAAAGCACTGGGCACATTTGGCATCAAGGCAACTGCAGACAACTTTGTCCTTGCAGACGTGATCAACGGCGCATTGCCCTTCTTGAACTCACTTCTCCTCAGCGACCTCCTTGGCTTTGAAATTGAAACCGATGACATCATCGGCTTCCTTGAAGGATTCCTCAACGACTACCTTGTGGACAGCTTCTACAAAGGCCTTGGCGGAATTGCAAAATATATCGTTGTCAGCTACGGCTCTGACGACACCCCCGACCTTGCAGACATCAACGACCCTGCAAAGCCCTTGACACTCCAACCCTACCCCTACGGAGATGACCTTGTCATCAACGGGGGCACAGTCATCACGTATCTCAGCGGAACACCCTCTTCAACCACTCCTGTCACAACAACCAACGGCAGACTCCCCGGCAACCTTACTGCAAACTTTGACACAGTAGACGGCGACAGCACCTTCACCTTCTCCTTCTACACCGCAGAAGAAGTCTTTGCAAAGGTGGAATATCGCAAGAAGGGGGACAGCAACTGGACTGCTGTTGACGGACGTCATTGGAGCATCTTTGATGAGACGGATCGTGCAAAATATGTTGGAGCAAACAACAACCTCTATGGAAAAGTTGTGGACGGTGACGTGACAATTGTCACAACCACTGCTCCTCAATATATCCCCCTCATTGACCTTGGACTCCTCTGCATCACCCACGGTGCAACGTATTATGAAAACGAAGAGGGCGAAGAAATCTATCTCTCCGCTCTTGACAGATTTGGCGTCCTTGACAACAGCGTCATCTTCTGGAACAGACACGTTGTCACAATCGGCGGTCTTGACCCAGGCGCTGAATATGAATATCGTGTTTACGGCACATACTACAACACCAAGGGAGAGCTGGTGGATGAATTCTTCCACGCAGACGACAAGGGCGAAGCCAAAATCTTCAGCTTTAAGACAGCAAAAACTGACGGTGACTTTGAATTCCTTGCTGTGTCTGACCCCCAAGGCATGATTCAAGCAATGTACGACCAAACAAAAGATGCATTTGACACCATCAATTCATCCTCAAAAACCAACGGCTATGATTTCATCATAAACGCAGGTGATATGGTTGACAGCGGAAAGAACTTCTATCAATGGCAATATGCACTCAACACCATGATTGACACCTATGCAAACACATCAATGTTCTTTGCTTCCGGCAATCACGAAAACGGATCATTTGCTGTTGACAAATTCTTCAACTACACTCGCCCCGATGATGCAGAACTCAACGGCTATGGCGAACACTTGCAAGACTACTACTCCTTTGACTACGCAAGCGGTCACTTCATCGTCCTTGACACCAATGACGCATCTGCAAAGGGCCTCGGCAAAAAACAACTTGCATGGCTTGAAGATGACCTTGCATCCACAGACAAGGAACACATCTTTGTCATCATGCACAAGTCACTCTACTCCACCGGCGCCCACGCCAACGACGTTGAGGTGGTTGCAATGCGTGAACAATTGACCGAACTCTTTGATGAATACGGCGTTGATATGGTCTTTGGTGGACACGATCACGTCTATGCAGAAACAATGCCCATCGGCGATAGCGGAACAATCTACGTCACCCTTGGCACAGTTGTCACAAAGTTCTACGAATACACCAACGACAACGAGGACGTCAAAGATCAACTTGACTACGACAAGAGCTATGCTCACACTCTCAATGAACAAATGGTTGGCTACGTCAAAGTTGTGGACGGAGTCATCTACTACAACGGCTACTCCATCGGTCAGCTGAAAGCAATCAAAGCATATGAGGACAGCAATTTGGCACAAAACCATCCTGCAACTCCCGCAGAAATTGCATCAGCAATCCAACTCCCCGAAGGATATGTCCTCGGCATTGAGGTTGAAGGCAAATACTACGACAACATCTACGACGTCAAGACCTCTGGCGAAACCTCTGCAAAGCTCTACGCAATCAGCTCAACAGGCCACAAGTACTATCTTGGTGACGTGGTCCTTGCTGGCGCAAACGTCACAGTGATTGCAATCGCATGCACCGTGTCAATCGTGGCAGGTGTCGGCGCAATCGTTGGCGGTGTTCTCGGAGCAAAAAAGAGAAAGGCAAAGCTTGCAACCTCTGAGGGCGAAGCAACCGAAGGCGAAGATCAAAACGCATAATATCCACTATCTTGCGGGCAAATTAACTTTTGCCCGCTTTCTTTTTAAATGAAGCTTGGACAGGACATAGTCAAATATCGCTACATCATCATGGGAGTCTTTGTGGGGCTCGTGGTGCTTGCCTGTTGTCTTTTTCCATCTATGATGGAAAAGGTCAACTACGACTTCACGTCATATCTGCCCAAAGGATATATGACCAGCGATGGCTATGACTTTTTGTCGCAAAACTTCAACATCCATGGGGACGTGGAAATTGGCATATTCAACCCCTCCCCTGACGCAAAGACTCAAATTGAACAAACCGTCACCGAAATCTCCTCTCTTGAGGGGGTTTCTATGGCGGTGTGGGCTGGCAGTCTTGACTACTTTTTGGACTTTGGCGTGTACAAGGAAACAGACCAAGAGTTCAAAGACCTGCTGTCAATCCTCACGGACGGCAAAAACTGGGCAGTTTTGGTCACACTTGAGTATCCTCCATCCTCACGGGAAGCCATGGTCATCTATGATGAAATCACAGCCATCCTCAACCAAAACCACGGCGACAACTTCTACTGCTCTGGCATGACCATGATGGCGGGAGAACTGTACAGCGGAACCGTGGATGAACTTTGGCTGTATATGCTCATTGCCGTAATTTTGGTTGTGATAATCCTTGCCTTCACCACAAACTCAATTATGGAGCCCGTGATTTTGCTCATGTCCATTGGCATATCCGTGCTCATAAACCTTGGCACCAATGCCATATTCCCTTCAACGTCAATTGTCACTTTTGCTTGCTCTGCAATTCTGCAATTGGGATTGAGCATGGACTACGCCATATTCCTGTTGCATCAATATCGTCACGAGCTCAAATCTACTCTTGACCCCAAAGAAGCCCTTGCAAGGGCAATCCCAAAAAGCGCAAAAGCCATATTTTCAAGCGCATTGACAACCATGGGCGGTTTGCTTGCTCTTATGGTTATGAAATTTGAAATCGGCGCAGACCTTGGAATTGCCGTTGCAAAAGGCATCCTGCTCTCCTTCTTGACGGTGGTGCTTCTGCAACCCTGCCTTATGCTCCTCATGGACAAGGCAAGAATCAAAACCGAACACAAGTGCTTTGACTTCAAGTTTCGCCCTGCTGTGAAGGGAGCAATCAAAAACAGAAAGTGGATTGCGTTGCTGTTTGTGCCCGTAATCTGCTTTTCGGTGCTCATCAATCTGCCCAATATGCCCTGGACCTTGGACTACACCTACGTTCACTTTATGGAAACACCCAAGGTCAAGGATGAGATGAAGGACGCCCAAGCCCTCGCCATTGAAATGGGCAACCAAGTGATCATTGCCGTGCCCTGCTACAACTACGAAATCAATGACAAAGGCAACATCATCGTAAACGAAGTTTACGTGGACAAGCAATATCAGTTTGTGGACCGCCTTGATCAGCTCAAAGATGAGGGCAAAATCTCCTACTCTCTCGGGCTCTTCCCCATGATACCCCAAGGCAAAAAGGTGATGGGCATTGACATGGAAACTGCAATCAAGCTTGTGGCTGTGTTGGGAGACAACCTCACAGGCGATATGGAAATGCTCCGCTTTTACGTCAACGCTGGCTACACCCTATACACCGTGGGCATCAATGACGTCTATGACGTGGAAAGCGCAGAAAGCTTTGCCATCCTTGATGAAATCAACGCCATTGCCTCAGACATCTTTGGGGAATACGGCCCTGTGTATATGACAGGATACACCCAAGCGTCCTATGACTTTGCCAAAGTGACCCCAACCGACTTCATGTGGGTGACACTAATATCCGTGCTGGTCATATTTGCCATCCTGCTCTTCTCCCTTGGCTCCTTGAAGTACTCGGTTATGCTGGTTGCCCTCATTGAATGTGGCATATGGATCAACCTGTTGCTTCAATGGGTGTTCAGCGGTGGAACAATAAACTTCATGTCATATATGGTCATCGGTGCCGTGCAGTTGGGTGCAACCGTTGACTACGCAATCCTCATCGCAACAAGATATCGTGAATATAGAAAGCGTCTGGCTCCTACACAGGCGTCATATATGGCAACCACCTCTTCTGCAATGGCTGTGACAACCTCTGCCTGCATTTTGGCATCTGCAACAGCTGTGGTGGCCTTGATTTCAACCAATCTCATCATCAAGGAGCTGTGCTTCTTGGTGGCCCGTGGAGCAATCATCTCTGCACTTCTCGTTTTGTTTGTGCTCCCTGCACTGCTCGTTGTCATTGACAGGCGTGACCTACGAAGGGAACTGCCCATCCCTTTGACCCCTCGTCTTAGAAAATGGCACTTTAAGAGCAAAAAATCCTGACTCAACTTAATGCAACGTTTCTCGGGTTATATGAATATATATCCTTGCATCAGCCATATGCTTTTTCTGGTGCCCGTGAGCAAGTACTCTTGAATAATTACGATTTTCGCTGAAATATAGGTGAATGATGAAAGACAAATTATGGACAAATTTTTGACAAAAGCAAGTGGTGCTCTGTTCAAATTTTCCTCTGCAGAGGTCAAAGGCAGATGGATTTGCTTTGGGGTGTTTGTTGCCCTCGCAATTGCTTGTGCATGCCTTATCCCGCAAATCAAGGTGGAATATGACCTCACCACTCAAATGCCTCAAGATAGTCTTACAACAGACGCTCTTGAAGTGTTGAAGCGTGAGTTTGACGACAAGGGCATGACCTACGTTTGCGTGGTGGGAATCGGCAAGGAAGATGCCCAAGCTCTTGCCAATGATCTCGCCCAAATTGAAGGAGTTGCCAACGTCACTTACGTTGAAGAAATGAACTTCAAAAACAACAAGGCCCTTTACACCGTCAATTTGACCGATTACGACAGCACTCCCGGCTGTTTTGACACCATTGAGGCCATTATTGACCGTTTGGATGAAATCCACCGTGAGGGCTATCTGACAGGACAATCTGCCTACTCATACTTCACAAAAGCAGAAACCGAACAAAGCATCTTCAAAATTGGTGTGGTCATTGTCATACTCATCTTGGCAATGCTTCTCTTCACCTCAAAGACCTATTTTGAAATTGTGCTTATGCTCATCGTGTTTGTGGTGGCTGTGGCACTCAACATAGGCACCAACGTTCTCTTTGACGGCATAAGCTATATTGCCAACCTGGTGTCGCTGGTGTTGCAACTTGCTCTGTCCCTTGACTACATGGTGGTGCTCCTTCACAGATATATGGAAGAGCGTCAGCTGTGTGACGCAAAGGAAGCGGCATCACGAGCATTGTCAAAGGGCATTGTGGAGATCTTTTCAAGCGCACTCACAACCATTGCTGGACTTGGCTCACTCCTGCTCATGACAATGCCCATTGGTGTAGAAATCGGGCTTTCATTGGGCAAATCTATTGTTGCAAGTCTTGTTTCTGTCATTTTCTTTATGCCTGCAATGCTTGTGCTGTTGGACAAACCTTTGATGAAATCAAAGCACAAACCCTTTGTGCCCAGCATAAAGCGCCCTGCCAAATTTATCTTGAAAGGCAGAAAAATCATTGCTCCTTTGTTCTTGGTCATTGTTGTGCTTTCATGTGTCGGTCAGTTCCAAAACGTCTATGGATTCAACTACAATGGTGGCTCAATGATATTGTCCGCCAAGGAGCAAATTGAGCCCGAGTTTGGCACCCTCAACTCCCTTGTTGTTGTCGTGCCCAAGGGCGATGCTCAAAAGGAACGTGAGCTTGCACAATATATTACTTCTTTCACAGACAACGTTGACTCCGTCAATGCCCTCTCCACCATTGAAATTGCAGAGGGGCTTTATCTCACAGATGAGTTCAGCCGTGATGACGTAAGCGGGCTCATCAACTCATTTGTGGGCGATGCAGGTTTGCCATTGCCTCCTGACGTCATAACCTCAATGGCACAGGGCTTGTTTGACGGATATATGACGGAACATGGCATCACGGACCCCAACGCAAAGGTTCGTGTGGTTGACCTCCTTGAATATCTTGCCTCAAACGACACCTATTCCGCCCTCCTTGGGGACTATGCAACCATGCTTGACTCACTTATCTTTGCCAAGGCAAACCTTGAAAGCGACAACTACTCACGCCTCACTTTCAACGTGACAAGTGGCATTGAAGGCGAGTCCACTTTTGCTTTCATTGATGAAATCCTTGCAAACATCCCCAACTACTACACAGAGTTTTATATCACGGGCGAAAGCATTGCTTGCTACGATATGGCATCCAACTTTGATGAGGACAATATGCTGGTGTGCGTGTGCTCATTGTTCTTTGTGCTCATCATCCTGCTCTTCACTTTCAAAAACATCTTGTTGCCCCTTGTGCTTATCCTTGCAATACAAGGTGGAATCTGGATCAACTTTGTGTTCCCATTCCTCCTGGGCAACCCCGTTATGTTCATTGGCTACCTCATCATCACAGCTGTGCAGATGGGCGCAACCATTGACTACGCCATTGTCATCACCAACAGATATCGCACCACAAAGCACCTCTATCTTGACAGATATGAGGCAATGGCTGAGGCGCAAAATGCAACCTTCCCCACCGTGCTTACGTCAGGACTCATTTTGACAGGCACCGGCTTTGCGTTGTCATTGCTTGCCTCGGGCACGGTTGCAGCAATGGGCAGTCTCCTTGGCATAGGCACATTGGTGTCCTTGCTGATTGTGTTGTTTGTGCTCCCCTCCCTCCTCCTCGTCACCGAAAAGGCGGTGGACAAGTGTGACTTCTCCACCATCTTGTACAAGCTCTTTCCAAAGGCAATGGGCAAGCGAGAGGTTGAGGTGATTGACTTTGAAAACGACAATCTAAACGGCTAAATTTCAAAAAAAGAGTGACTGCTGTCGCTCTTTTTTTTTATAGTTTAATATTTTGAAGAATTAAAAAGGCACTCCGTTTGGAGTGCCTTTTTTTATAACATTGGAAGATTAATATCTGTCTCTCTTGACGTAGCTGGTGTGGAGGATCTCGTGGGCTTTGTGGCTGTTGGGCTCACCAAAGTACTCTTTGTAGAGATCTTGGACAGCGGGGTTTTCGTGAGACTTTCTGAGGTCCATGGATGCATCGGTGTCATAGATTGCCTTTGCTCTGATTGCACGGACGTCATAGTTGTTGCGTGTGAATGCATCAACGATGGGTTGGCCACCGCCGTTTACGCAACCACCGGGGCAGGACATAACTTCGATGAAGTGGTAGGGGCTGGTGCCTGCTGCAACTTCTTCCATGACCTTACGTGCGTTTGCAAGACCGCTGACAACACAGACCTTGACGTCCATGCCTGCAACCTTGTAGGTTGCTTCCTTTCTGCCTTCTGTGCCTCTGACTTCAAGCCAGTCAAGTGAAGGTGCTGCTTTGCCTTCGAGGACTTCGTACACTGTGCGGAGTGCTGCTTCCATAACGCCACCGGTTGCACCGAAGAGGAGGCCTGCGCCTGATGCGATGCCGAGAGGTGTGTCAAATTGTTCATCAGGAAGTTCATTGAAGATGATGCCCTTGCGCTTGATGAGTTTTGCAAGTTCTCTTGTGGTCAGTGCAAAGTCGATGTCGGGGACGCCTGCTGCTGATTGATCTGCTCTGCCCTTTTCAAATTTCTTTGCGGTGCAAGGCATGATTGAAACAACGATGATATCCTTGGGATCCATACCGAGCTTTTCTGCATAGTAGGTCTTGCAGACTGCGCCGAACATTTGTTGAGGGCTCTTGCATGATGAGAGGTGATCAAGTTCTTCGGGGAAATTGTGTTCGCAGAATTTGATCCATGCAGGTGAACAGCTGGTGATCATA
>JAFVYE010000081.1 GCA_017500745.1 Clostridia bacterium
CGGTTTCACCGAAATATTGACGACGTTCACTGTGTCCAATGATGACGTATTCAACACCAAGTTCAACAAGCATTTTTGCGCTGATTTCGCCGGTGAATGCTCCCTTTTCTGCCCAGTGGACGTTTTCTGCGCCGACCTTGATGTTGGAGCCCTTTGTGAGCTCAACTGCTGTTGCAAGGTCGGTGTAGGGAGTGCAGATGACAACGTCACATTTTGCGTCTTTGACGAGGGGCTTGAGGTCTTCAATGAGAGCCTTTGTTTCTGCGATGGTGTTGTTCATTTTCCAGTTGCCTGCGATGATGGGTTTTCTTGCCATAATTATCTCCTGTGCCTGAGGCGTATTATTTGTTTTGGTCGGCTTTTGCCGATATGTTTGTATGACTGTGCCCAAGACAACGTCTTGGGCAAAAGTTGCCTATTATTCCTTGTCACCAAGGCATGCAATGCCGGGAAGCACTTTGCCTTCAAGATATTCAAGGGATGCTCCGCCACCGGTTGAAATGTGGCTCATCTTGTCTGCATAACCAAGTTGTGCAACTGCTGCTGCGCTGTCACCGCCACCAATGATGGTGATTGCGTCTGTGTCTGCCATTGCCTTTGCAACTGCGTTGGTGCCTGCTGCGAGAGTGGGGTTTTCAAAGACGCCCATGGGTCCGTTCCAAACAACTGTCTTTGCTGTCTTGACTGCTTCTGCAAAGAGTGCTTGTGTCTTGGGACCAATGTCAAGGCCCATTCTGTCTGCGGGGATTGCGTCTGTGGGATAGTATTCAATGTCAACAGGTGCATCAATGGGGTCGGGGAAAGCTACTGTGGTTGCTGTGTCAATGGGAAGATAGATTTGTTTGCCAAGTTCCTTTGCCTTTGCAAGCATCGTCTTGCAGTAATCAATCTTTTCATCATCAACCAGTGACGTGCCGATTGAGCCACCTTGTGCCTTGATGAATGTATATGCCATGCCACCGCCGATGATCAACGTGTCGCACTTGTTGAGGAGGTTGTCAATGACGTTGAGTTTGTCTGCCACCTTTGCGCCACCAAGGATTGCAACAAAAGGACGGACGGGAGTTTCAACTGCGCCACCAAGGAACTTAAGTTCCTTTTCAATGAGGAATCCGCTGACTGCAACCTTTGCATAGCCGTATTGGACAATGCCTGCGGTTGTGGCGTGTGCACGGTGTGCTGTGCCAAATGCGTCGTTGACGTAAACGTCACAGAAATCTGCAAGGGCCTTGCAGAGCTCTTCGCTGTTCTTTTCTTCGCCTTGATAGAAACGAGTGTTTTCAAGAAGAACGATTTCGCCATCCTTCATTTGAGCAACTTTTGCGTGAGCATCATCACCAACAAGGTCGGTTGCAAAAGTGACTTTGCCGGGGAAATGATCGCTGAGGCGATCTGCAACGGGCTTGAGTGTAAACTTCTTTGCGTCATTCTTGAGTGCTTTGTCAAGATATGCTTGCTTTGCTGCTGCTTGTTCCTCTGCGGGGAGTGCTTCAACTGCCTTCTTTTCCTTTTTGGTGAGACCAAAGCCGGGAGTGAAAATGTTGTGGGGCTTGCCCATGTGTGAGCAAAGGATGACCTTTGCGCCATTTTCAACAAGATAAGTGATGATGGGAAGTGCGCCGTTGATGCGGTTTTCATCAGTGATGACGCCGTCCTTCATGGGAACGTTGAAGTCACAACGGACAAGAACTTTTTTGCCTTTGACATTGATGTCACGGACAGTCATTTTTGCCATAGATGTATTCTCCTTAAAAAATGTATTCAAGTTGGGGGTGGCCACGTGCGTGCATAATGCTCGCACACATACCACGATTACTCATTATAGCACAACAGCTGGCAATTTACAAGTTTTTTCAACAGAAAAAAGTGTGGCCGAAACCAACAACAAAATTGAAACACGAAACGTGCTTTAATTTACAATGATTGTACACGCTCCGTGTTTTACGTTGGTCAAAATAACCGATTTTGCGGCGTTTTTTAATTTTTAGAATACTTATCGTGTTTTTTACAAAAAATTGCGTGTTGACACTTGGATGACTAATTTTTGTCAAAAGCAACAAAAAAAGCGACCAAAAGTGGTCGCTTGTCATATCTATGCCGAGGGCTTTATTCCTGCCAAATCAAAGTTTCGGGATGTGAAAACTCAAACTTGATATTTTTGCTGGGGTTGATGAGGAGGTTGAGCACTCCGGGCTCTGTTGTGCCCATGCGGGTTTCCATATTCAGCTTGCGATAGGGCTTGAATCCACACTTCTCCTGCACCCTCTTTGACTGATTGTTGAAGTCATAGTAGCCACAAGTGAGAAAGTCAAGGTCAATTTCATCAAAAAGATGATTTATTACTGCGCTGACTGCCTCTGCCATGAGCCCCTTGCCCCATTGGTCCGTTGCAAGCACGTAGCCAATTTCTCTGCCTTTGTAGCCGTCAAACTCGGTGAGCTTGTCCTCTGCACCGTAAAACTCAACGCCCAATGAGCCGACCACACGGCCTGTTTCTTTCAAAACCAATGCAAAAGTTTTGTCCTCATCTATGAAGTGAGTGAGGATTTCTTTGCTTTTGTCCTTGTTTTCGTGATGAGGCCAACCAGCCATCTCGCCAACGCCCTCAACAGATGCGTACCCAAAAAAGTCGTCAAGGTCATCCCATTTGAAAGGACGGAGGACAAGACGCTCAGTTTCTATAATCTTTCCGTTCAACTTAAATTCTGCATTCATAATTTTCAATTTTAGTTTTTTGATGCGTATTCCGCTATCATCGCCTTTACTTTGTTGAACTTTTCTGCATCAAATATGTAGTCGTGTCTTTCTTTCACAAAGTTTCTGCTTCCACGTTTTTCAAAGGCGTATCTTGGAATAAGTTGGATGTGATAGTGGTTGTTTGGTCCGTCACACATGGTGCACATATACACTCTCTCGCAACCATATACCTCTTTCAAAATGCACATAAATGCCTTTGAAAACCTAACAATCTTCTCGTTTATGCTGTCGGGGGCTTCACTCATGTCGTGATAATGAGTTATTGTTGCAATGCACATATGCCCGTCCGCACGAGGATTTCCTACAAAAAAGCACTCTATGTCTTGGTCTTCATAGAGCAATTTGTCGGCGTTGTCACCATACAGCGCATCGCCGTGTTCTCGGTTGAAACAAGTGGGGCAAATGCCCATATCAACAAGTTCACCGGGGGATAATTTGAGCAAATCTTTTTCTTCCATAATAGTGTTAGTCCTTTGGACTAAAATTTTGTAAGGTGGCCTTGTTCAAGGAGGTGACCGTGGTCGTTTTGGCGAATTGCCTCATAAACGACGATTGCAACTGAGTTGGAAAGATTGAGGCTTCTTGCGTCTGCAATCATAGGTATGCGAAGGGCGTGGTCATAGTTGTCGTGCAACAACTCCTCGGGGAGCCCCTTTGTCTCCTTGCCGAAGATGAAATAATCTCCGTCACAAAATGACGCTTGATCGTAGCGTTTTGCGCC
>JAFVYE010000082.1 GCA_017500745.1 Clostridia bacterium
AGTGGCGCAAATAGTGTTCTTGAAAAGATGGCGGGAGAGGGATTGATTGTGCGTCCAATCACTATAAGCAAAGCAAGCGTTGTCACCAATGACAAGGACCTAAACGAGCAGATTGACCTTGCCTTGACCTACTTTGACGTTGCCTTTGACACCCTCTACAAATTGTCCAATGACCTTGCTGATGAGCATGTTGCTGTTGAGGATGTAAACATCAAAATCAAGGTTTTATATGCACAAATTGAAGATATAAAAGCCGTGTTTTATGAAAACACAAAAGATTGTACCCTTGCCTCCGTCACCGAAATCAAGCTGGCTCTTGTCACTTGTCTTGCTATAATTGACGGGGTTGAAACGGGTGATTTGGCAAAGACATTGTCCTCTCTAAGACGCCAAACCGTGCAGTTGGTTTTTTGCAGAAGCGCCCTCAAAATTTAGAGTTTAGTTGCGCAAAAACACAAAAATCAGATGTTGAAAAGTTGTAAAACTATTTCTTGCAATATTTATTATATTAGATTATAATATATTTTATGGCGAACATTTCTTTATATCGCAGATATCGTCCAGAGACCTTTGAGGACGTCATTGGTCAAGACCATATCGTGCGCACTCTGAAAAATCAAATAGCAAACGGCACAGTTGGTCATGCTTACCTGTTTACCGGCACAAGAGGAACAGGCAAGACCTCTGTCGCGCGCATTTTTGCCCGTGCTGTCAACTGCATGCACCCCGTGGATGCATCCCCTTGTGGAAAGTGTCCTGCTTGCTTGGAGCTTGCTCTCAGCGACAATTTTGACATCATTGAAATTGACGCAGCATCCAACACCAGCGTTGATCAAATTCGTGAGCTCATTGACAAGGTTGGTTTTCCTCCCACCATTGGCAAGTACAAAGTCTACATCATAGACGAAGTTCACATGCTGTCAAAGAACGCATTCAATGCTTTCCTCAAAACCTTGGAGGAGCCCCCTGCCCACGCAATCTTCATTCTTGCCACAACTGAGGTCCATCAAATCCCTGCAACCATACTTTCAAGATGCTTGCGATTTGACTTCCGTTTGGTGTCTGCGTCCATGATTGCAGAAAGGTTGAAGCACGTGTTTGACGACATTCACGTGACCTACGACAATGAAGGCGTCAGCGTCATTGCCAACGCAGGTCGTGGTAGTGTCCGTGATGCATTGTCCATTGCGGATATGTGTGTCAGCTACTCTGGTGGAAACATCACCTACAACAGCGTCCTTGAAGTCCTTGGAGCATCAGATCCCGCCAAGATCGCTCATCTTGCAGACGCCGTGGCCAGCGGTGACGTGGACGGCGCTCTCACAGAGATTGCAAGAATGTGTGAGATGGGCAAGAGCATGCCTGTTTTGGCCAGCGATTTGTCATCATTTTTCAGAAACGTACTTTATATTAAGACGTGCAAAAACGCCAAACAGCTTTTGTCAATCCCTGACACCACATACACACTTCTCGTTGAGGTGGCCAAAAAGTATAGTGTTGCCAAGTGCATGACCATAATGAAAGCAATGAATGCTCTTGAAGGCGATTTTAGATACAGCACCCAACATCGCATTTTGCTTGAAGCTGCAATCGTCAGTTGCGCCGCAGGCCCCGAGGCCAGCGACAACGCAAAAATCAGAGAGCTTGAAGCCAAAGTAATGGCCTTGGAGAAAAAAGTCAAATCAATGGCGCAGTCGGGTTTTAAGCCGACACCTGTCAAATCGGATGCCCGACAGGTGTGGCAGAACGTGGCATCCGAGCTTATGAACAGAGGACAACGTTTGCTTGCCCTTGCTGTTCTTGAAGCAGACGTATCAAGTGACGACAAAAAGTTTGTTGTTGCCATCTCAACAAAGGCAACCTACGACATTTTGACGGACAAGACCAATCGTGACATCCTCAACGATGTTTTCAAGGCATTGTCCAACCTTGAGCTTGACATCAAACACGTTGCAAAGTACGAGGAGGACAAGTCCTTGCCCTTTGTCAAGTCAATGTTTGGAAGCAAGCTTGAAATTAAATAATCTAATACAACCTAAAAGGAGAACAATATGGGATACGGCGGATTTGGCGGTGGAAACATGCAACAAATCATGAAACAAGCACAAGCAATGCAAAGAAAGCTTCAACAAGCACAAGAACAACTTGCAGAAGAAGAAGTCACCGGCACAGCAGCAGGTGGCATGGTTGAGGTCACACTCAAGGGCAACAAAACTCCCGTGGCAGTCACCATTGACCCCGAAGCAGTTGATCCTGATGACGTTGAAATGCTTGAAGACATGGTGCTTGCAGCCCTCAACGATGCAATGAAGCAAGCAGACGACCTTTCAAATGAATTGCTCGGACCTCTTGCTGGCGCAGGTGGAATGTTTTAATTATGAAATATATTGAACCACTTTCAAGACTGATTGCTGCCTTTTCAAAGTTGCCCTCTGTTGGCGAAAAGACTGCGGCAAGATATGCCTACGCAGTGCTCAATTCAAGCGATGAGGACGTGGAGGAATTGGCATCAGCCATTGCCACGTTGAAGCAAAACGTGCATTTTTGCAGTGTGTGTGGCAACTTCACAGAACATGACGTCTGTGACATTTGCGCATCTCGTGAGGCAAAAACAATCTGCGTTGTCAAGGAGCCCCGTGACATAACCGCCCTTGAAAAAGTCAAGGATTTCAAGGGAGTTTATCACGTCCTTCACGGTGTCATTTCACCCATGGACAAGATTGGCCCCAACGACATTCGCATCAAAGAGCTCCTTCAAAGATTGACTCCAGAGGTGGAGGAAGTCATCCTTGCCACCAACCCTGACGTAGAGGGCGAAGCAACGGCAATGTACATCGCTCGCCTTGTCAAGCCATTGGGCATAAAGGTGTCACGCATTGCCCGTGGATTGCCTGAGGGATCTGTCATTGAGTACGCAGATGAAAGCACTCTGTCACGTGCTTTGTCAAGCAGAATTGAACTTTGACAAATTAGATTGAAATTACAAAAAGTAGTGTTTATCCCATCAATTTGACAGCATAAACACTTGAAAATGCGCAATAAAGCAAAAATAAAACGGCACAATCAAGTGCCGTTTTTTTGTTGTGAATTGTGTCAGTCAATGACGGAGTGGATGAATTTGTCAAAGCTGGTTTGTCCTTGTTCATCACACTTGAACACAGCTGTGCAATCCAAGATTTTTTCACAAGTTTGGTTGATGTAATCTGTGATTGCATCTCCAGCTTCCTTGTCCTTCATGGCTGTGCCGTTGGTGGCTGTGAGCTGTGCAATCATGCCAAGATGCTTGTTGAGAGGATGTCCGTCCTCGCTGATTGCTTTGAAGTCAAGAGGTGTTGTTCCTGTCAGGATGTCTTTGATTTGAGCGCACTCTTTGGCAAGGCGTCCGGGAAGTATGAACAGCCCCATTGCCTCAATGATGCCAATTGACTCTTGCTTGATATTGTGCATATCTGCGGTGGGGTGGAAGATGCCGTGAGGATGAGTGTCATCTGTGCGGTTGTTGCGGAGGATCAAGATGATGGTGTACTCGCCGTCGCTGTTGAGGTATGCTATGGGAGTGACGGTGTTGTGTTGAGCGGTGGTGCATGCAATGACTCCAACGCTCTCATCGGTGTAGGTGTCCCAAGCGGAGCGGAACTTTTCTGCAAGGGCGGTCACCTGATTTTTGTTTTTGCCTTCAATGCGGACAATGGAGTTGTACCAGTCCACGATGGACACGTTGCAGTTGGGATATTCTCTCACGAGATAGTGTTTTCTTGCAGGGCGATTGAACACGGGCAGGGCCTTGCTTCCTCCTTGATAGTGGTCGTGGGCAAGCACAGATCCGCCAACGATGGGGAGGGGTGCGTTTGATCCAAGGAAGTAATCGGGGAACAGGTCCACGAAGTCAACCATACGCTTGAATGAATCTCCCGTAAGCTTCATAGGGCGATGTTCACGGCTTATGGCGATGATATGTTCGGGGAAGTACTCATAGGGTGAAAATTGCATAAACCAATCCTCTCCGTTGAGTTCAAGAGGGATTGTGCGGATATGTTGTCTTGCAGGTTGTGCTGCATTGCCGTAGTGACCGATGTTTTCACCGCAAAGAACGCATTTGGGATAGCCGGTTTTTGCGTTTTTGGCACGTTCAATTTCTTCGGCTGTTTTTTCGGGCTTTGCAAGGTTGATTGTGACGATGACGTTGCCACGCTGGGTGTTTTCGTGCTCCCACTTGATGTTTTTGTCAAGGTCGGGACGGCGGAGATAGGTGGAGTGCTCCTCAATGGATTGAAGCCACTTGGCCGCCTCTCTTGATCCCTTGTGAGCGGCGATGTTGTCAAAGCGCTCAATGGTTGCCATGGGGCGGGGCATCAACGTGCCCATAACTCTGCCTTCAAAGAGGAGGCGATCGCTTTCAAGATAAAGCTTCTTTTTGACAGCAACGTCAAAGAGCTCGCCAAGGACTTGATAGAGCTCGTATTGACCGATGTCATCGGTGTAGGGTTCGGTGACACCAAAGAAGTTCAAAAGCTCGTTTTCTACATAAATTGCGTCAAGATCTTGAAGTTCAAGATGGTTTGTTGCGTGGTCAATCAGACGTCTGATATTACGCCTTGTAAGTTCTTCAATTGATTTTCTGGGCATAGAAACCTCCAAATCGCAAGATTTGCATTTTGTATTGCAAATGGTGGATGGTTGTGGTAAAATAAAATAACATAGTTATTATATATCGCAAGGAACATAATTGCAATGGCTTTTGACAAGATTTTTGAAAGCAACAACTTTAAAACCATCTGCCGTGACCTCTACGGCGAGTTCAATCCTGACAAGGTCAAAACCTATCAAGGACTTGTTGACATGCACGTGGGTGAGTTGGGCTACGAGCCCGAGGAGTTTTATTCATCCTCTGGCCGCATTGAAATTGTGGGCAACCACACCGACCACAACGCAGGCAAGGTGCTTTGTGCAGCAATCACCGTGGACACGTTGAGCGCTGTTTCAAGGAGAGATGACGGACTCATCAAGGTCAAATCTCACGGATATCCCGCAATGAACGTGGACGTAAATGACGTAGCGTTCAATCTTGACGAGGTGGGCACTTCCACGGCAATAATCAAGGGCGTGGTGGACTATTTTCTTCGTGCAGGCAAAAAGGTGGGTGGCTTCAATGCCTACACCACTTCAAACGTGCCCAAGGGCAGTGGTGTGTCCTCATCAAGCGCATTTGAGTTGCTCATTGCAGAGATATTGAACGTGCTTTATAATGACGGCACTCTTGATCCTGTTTTCAAGGCAAAGGCATCACAATATGCTGAGTGTGCGTACTTTGGCAAGCCCTGTGGACTTATGGACCAAAGCGCCATTGCACTTGGTGGTGTCAACATGATTGACTTCCACTCCTTTGAAACACCCATCATTGAAAGCGCAGAATGGAAGTTTGATGACCTTGACGTATATGTTATTGCAACCGGAGGAGACCATTGTGACCTCACAGACGACTATGCAGCAATCCCTCAAGAGATGAGGTCTGTGGCAGAGGTCCTTGGTGGCAAGCTTCTCCGTGACGTTGCACCCGAAGCATTCTACAATGAAAAGGCAAATTTGGTGGGCAAGGTCAGCGACAGAGCACTGCTCAGAGCAGAGCATTATTATGAAGAAAACCTCCGTGTTGAAAAGGCATTTAAAGCCGTTTGTGACGGAGATGAAGCCACTTTCTTGCAAATGGTGAATGAAAGTGGAATCAGCAGCAGATACAAGCTTCAAAACCTCTATTCACCCAAAGGCAAGTCCCACGCACTTGAAGATGCTCTTGACAGCATTGAAGGCATGGATGGTGTTGTTGGCAAGCGTGTCCATGGTGGCGGTTTTGCAGGCACAATACTCGTGTTTGTCAAAAAAGCAAGTTCATCAAGCGCAAATGAGCGCTTCAAGTCCTTGTTTGGTGCAAACAATGTTTTCAAACTCTCCATCCGTCCTTGTGGCGCAGTGAGAGTGATTGGGAGATGACTATGATTAATTTGGTCAGCGCAATAGACAGAATAGCTTTCAGAATCGGCGAGGTTGAGGTGGCTTGGTACGGCCTGCTCATAGTCCTTGGCATGATGACCGGACTCCTCATTGTGTTGTCACAATGTAGACGCATCAAGCTCAACACAGACGATGCAGTTGAGTTTTTCCTTTGGGTCATCCCCATTGCAGTTGTCATGGCAAGACTCCTTTACGTCATGGTGCGCCCTGACGAGTATTTTGATCCTGCTGTTTGGAAGGAGGATTCCACCCAAGCATTTGTGGATATGATTGCAATATGGGACGGTGGCATCACAATCATCGGTGGCATTTTGGGCGGACTCATTGGCGTCATAATCTTTTCTGTGCGCAAGCGTGACAAGGCCAATTTTGGTCAAATTTTGGACTTGGTTGTGCCCGCACTTTTGGTGGGACAACTCTTTGGCAGAGTGGGCAACTTCATCAACCAAGAGGCATTTGGCAAGCCCGCTTCAATGCTTGGCATACCCGAAAAATTCCCCTTTTCCGTGTACATTGACAACCCCAGCGGAGTTGAGCCCGAGTATCACGATATGGTGTACTCAAACACTCCCGGCTGGTTTGCAGCAACCTTCTTTTATGAGATGTGCTGGAACGCCATTGGCGCAATGATTTCCTTCGCAATCTGGCGCAAAAACAAGAGATATCCCGGCATCCTTGCCTTCTTCTATTTCTTCTGGTACTTCTTGGGCAGAGGATTGCTTGAATACGTGCGCATTGACGCAGTGCCCGTCACACAAATTGCATGTTTTGTGGTGGTGCCCTTTGCGGTCATCTTTGCAGGAGCATACATCCTTCTTCAAGAAAACCGTCACGCATTCAAAAAGGTCAACGATGCCTTTGCAAGCGGAACTCTTGACACAACCGTCCTCACAAAGTGGGAGGTTGACAACTACGGCGTGGCAGTCAAAATCCTTCAAAAGCCCAACAAGCTCACCTACAAGATTTACGGCATAACCGAGTTGAACGTGGCAGAGGTTGAGGTGTCCTCAAAAGAGGCCATAGACCAGTACAGAACTGACAGAAAGGAGCAGAGAAAGGCGCTTCAAAAGGCAGAGTGGGAAAAGACTGTTCAAAATTTGAAGTCCTTGCCCCACAAGATCAAGGATTTGCCCCACAAGATCAAGGATTTGCCCAACAAAATCAAGGCCTTGCCTCAAAAGTTTGCAGGCAAAAACAAGGACGTCGCCCCCCACACCCAAAACACAGAAATTACAGAAACCAAAATAGATGCAGTTGAAACTGCGGATGCGCAAAAGGACACAGCGGAGACTACACCTGACAAACAGGAGTAACCATGGACAAAGAAAGAAACCTTACAATGCTCACCGACCTTTATCAACTCACAATGATAAATGGTTATTTCAAGTGTGGCACACAAGATCAAAAGGCGGCCTTTGATTTGTTTTATCGTGGATCAAACGGCTATTCCTACGCCATCGTGGCAGGTCTTGAACAAGCGGTTGAATACATCAAGAATCTGCATTTTGCTGATGAAGATATTGCATATCTTCGCTCCCTTGGCATTTTTGGAGAGGATTTTCTTGCCAAGCTCAAGGACTTCCGCTTTACAGGGGATTTGAGAGCAGTGCCCGAGGGCACGATGATCTTCCCCAACGAGCCCATTCTCACTGTGATAGCCCCCATGTTTGAGGCACAACTGGTGGAGACAGCCCTCCTCAACATCATCAACCATCAAACCCTCATCGCCACCACAGCGTCCCGCCTTACAGAGTGCACAAAGGCAAACATATCTGAGTTTGGACTGCGCAGAGCCCAAGGCCCTGATGCTGGTTTGTACGGCGCAAGAGCAGCTTATATTGGTGGTTGCAGATCAACCTCAAACGTCCTTGCAGGACAGATGTTTGGCATTGAGGTCAAGGGCACTCACTCACACAGCTGGGTTATGTCATTCCCCACAGAGTACGATGCCTTTGATGCGTACGCCAAGATTTATCCTGACAGCTGTCTGCTTCTGGTGGACACCTACGACACCTTGAAGAGTGGTGTGCCCAATGCAATAAGAGTGTTCAAAAAGCTCAAACAAAAGGGACACAAGCCCCTTGGCATCCGTCTTGACAGCGGTGACCTTGCTTACTTGAGTAAGCAAGCACGCAAGATGCTTGATGAAGCCGGCTTCCCCGAAGCAAAGATATTTGTGTCCAACGACATTGATGAAAAGGTGCTTATGTCCCTTGCACAACAAGATGCAAAGATTGACGTGTACGGCATTGGCACAAAGCTTATCACGTCCTTCAACAACGCTGCCCTTGGCGGTGTGTACAAACTGTCTGCCATTGAGGATGAAGACGGCAATATGATCCCCAAAATCAAGGTGAGCAACAGCCATGAAAAGACAACCAACCCCGGCCTCAAACGCACGGTCAGAGTGCTTGTGGACGGCATGGCGGTGGCAGACCTCATTTGCCTTATGGATGATGAGTTTGACACCTCAAAGCCTCTCACAGTGTTCCACCCCGAACAAACTTGGAAAAAGACCACCTTTGAAAAGTATGAAATCAAGGAACTTATGGTTGACGTGTTCAAGGATGGCAAGTTGGTGTACGATATGCCCACTTTGCAAGAGATCGGCGAGCATTGTGACAAGTCAAAGGCAGAGTTTTTCCCTGAATATCGCCGTGTCACCAACACTCAAGAGTACAAGGTTGACTTGTCTGACAATATGTGGCAACTCAAGCACAAGCTCCTTGGCGTAAAATGATCAATTAAGCCAAAATACAACAAAATATCCATTTTGACAGAACAAATTTTCATTCTCCCTCAGTCATAATTGAGGGAGAATTTTTGTTTGGAGAGGATATGAAAAGAAGAAAAAATCAACACACCACGTTTACGGTGACAAAAAAGGGGTACTCCATGCAGGAGGTGGACGCCTACGTTGACCAATGCAAAAAGATTGAGCAGGCACAGCTTGACCAGCGTGAAAGGATTGTTGCACTTGTAAGCGAAGTCAACTCCCTCAAAGAGGAACTTCTGGCGTACAAAGCAAAGGAAGGGCAGATTGCAGAGGCAATCATCTCTGCAACAGACAGAGCTGACAAAATAAAGGGAGAAATGCGTTTGAGGTATGCAATGGAGCTTGACCGCCTTGACAACTTCCGCAAAAAGTGGACGGGAGTGTACAACGAGCTCAAAGCACGTTACGGCTTTGACAGCGATGCCTTGAATGCAGAAAGCGTGGCTGTGTCCACTCGCATTGAAATTGAAAAGGTGCTGTCAAGAGATTTTTCATTGTCAATAGGTCAGGCAGAAAACGAGGCGGAGAGGGCCTTCAAGCAGGAGGCAGAAAGGTTGTCCGCTGGGTCAAACGAACTCAAAAACAAACTGCTTGAAGCAATGAAAAGGAGCAAGACCGTTGCTTGCTCCTTTGATGAGTGATTATCTTGTAAGATAATGGGGTGAAAGTGCAAAAGAAAACCTTGGCTTGAGCCAAGGTTTTTTGTTATTTTTCAAGTGAGATTGAGTTGAGTGTGTAGGTCACTTCACCAGTTGCTGTGGGCTCTACAAACTTGACGAGCACATAGGGGAGCTTCCAGCCGTTTACGTCAACGGGGTTGACTGTGTAGAATAAGGTGTGTGCCTTGCCCTGCACCTTGGTTGAGCGAGAAAGTGAAACCTTGAAGCACTCATAGCTGTTGTCTGCATAGATTATGTTTTCTGTGCCGACAACCGATGCGGTCAATGATGCAAGATTGGCTTCGCCAACCACAGCGGGTACGTTGAATGAAAAGCTGAATCCGGTTGACATTGAGCTGACGCCACGGAGGAGTTGATGGAACTCATTGTTGTCGTAGTAGGGTGACTTCAGACCAATTGAACCCTCAACGTTATTGCCGTTTTCGGTGCCGAAGTAGGTGTAGTTGGCGCCGTCATATTTTCCGCCAAGTTCAAGGGTGACAACGCCGTCAACAACCTGTTTTCTATAGCTTGCCTTGGGCACGAGGAAACTGCCACCGCTTGACAATTGAACGTAACATGCTGTTGTGTACACTGTGTTGTCGTAGGTGAGTGTTCCGTTGACGATGATGCCTTTGCCAACCCCTTCAAGAGTTACGGTGCCAACGGTCACGTTGGGCTCGTTGTTGTGGATGACTTCCACGGTGTAGGTGCCGTTGGTTGTCTTGCTGTCGTCATCTACGGTGTAGACGTACTTTTCATAAGGACGCCATACGTCTTTGAGTTGGCCTTGTACGGTTGCAGTTGAGCAAGCCACAAAAGTGACTGCCATGATTGCAACGAGGGCGATTGTGACAATAATGAGTGCTATCTTTTTCATAATGTAAGTATTATATATATTTTTTACGTTTAAGACAAGTGTTTTTGTCCTTGCAAGGTTGAAATCAATTATTTTTTAAGGAGAAAACGGCAGGGTTTTCAAAATAAATAAATATCCTACCTGCTCATCTGCGGCATGGGCGTGTATATGTTCCTGATGACCCGGCGGGAAGGGAAAACTCCGTAAAAGAAAAAG
>JAFVYE010000083.1 GCA_017500745.1 Clostridia bacterium
GAAGTGAAAAATGGCATCCGCTACACCATAATTGACACGGATGAGTTGCTGGATGAAGGCCCATTCAACCTTGATGGAGTGATAAAATTAAGACGAGTATTCTAAGGGCAAACAGTTTGAAAAAAGAGCGACGACCGTCGCTCTTTTTTGATATTCTAACCCATTCAATTGCGATATACCACTCCTGCAACGTGCTTCAGCGTGGACATCATTTCGTTGGAAAGATTCGTGTGTTCAACAATGATCTCCTTTGGGTTTTGACCAACGATTGCCATGATCAAATTGTACTCGTATTCCTCAAAAACAGGCAGGATCTGCACCTCTCTGCCCTCGGTCAAATTGAACACTCTGCCATGGTCTATCGCAATGCGATTTTTTGCACCCTCGGTGGAGGTAATAAATGACGCAACGTCATAGGTGTCACGCTCTGTTGAGCTTACAAGCCGAGAGGCAAGCTCTGCCACCTCACTCCAATTTTGCATGACCTCTTGAAGCCGAAAGTTGCATAGCCCGTCAACGTTGAAATCAGCAGTTTCTGCAATGGCACGCCTCAAATGATTTGCCTCGTATCCCCTGTCAAAATGCACAAGTGAGCAAATCAACGAGCAGGTTGGATGAGTCATAACAAACGGGGGCAAATTGTCAAGAAAAAACCTTGTTTTCATATATGTCAATATGACCACTTCAACAAGGGCTGTCACTTTTTCCTCAACGTACTCGCTCCTTTCGCACAGAGATGCAAGATATATCCACGTCCTGTCCTTGCTCTCTTCAATTGCGTAGGACAAATCCTTTATGTTTTTGACTTCTGCAAGCAAAAATTCAATTTCCTTTGCATAGCTCTTGTCAATGCTGATTACGTTTGACCACATATCCCTATTTTATGCAAACTGAAAACATTTATAATCAAAAAGCAACTTTTTCCATTAATATTGCTGTGGCTGGTTTAACTGAAAAAATTTGCAAAAATTGTGCTTATTTTCTGGCACAAAAAAAGTGGAGAGGATTTGATCTCTCCACTTTTGCTCTGTTTGGTTTTGAAATGTTTTGGCATTCTAACCGCATCAATCGCCAAATTTTATGCGGATGACTTTGCCATCACGGCTGTCCACGTGCACAATGTAGTCCTCATGGCGCACTTCAAACTCAATCTTGTAAACGTAGTGGCTGTCACCAAGAGGAAGCTCATACACAAAGTCTTGATCAAGTCCGTCATAGCGGATTTCATCCAAAGTGTAGGTGTAGGTTCCGCCGGGGAGTCCAAGTTGTCCATTGCTGTCGTTGCGCATGTCGTTGAGCCAATCAAGAAGCCCAATCTTGCCCACTTCAATTGCTTGATTTTTGGATACGGCAATTTGCTCTTTTGCGCTGACTGCTGCCGAGCCAAACACGCCACCAAGGATTGCTCCCACCATGATCACAACAAGCGCGAGGGCGCCAAGGGCAAACAATATATGTTTGATTTTGAATTGCTTTTTTGCTTTTTTGATTTCTGTCACCTCTGCCTCTGTAATGGGAGAGGGCTCTTCAACAACCTCTGCTTCAAGCATATTTCCAAGGGATTTTGCCTTTGCAAGTTCTGCCTTGACAAATGCCTTTTCCTCTTCGGTTGCAGTGCCATTTTCATAGTTTTTGAATGCGTCTTCGTAGTTCATTTTTCTGCCTCCAATATAGTTTTCAGTTTTTGACGTGCCCTAAACATCTGCACCTTGACGTTGTCAGTGGTTTCACCGGTGATTTCTGCAATTTCTTTCACTGACATGCTTTCAAAATAGTACAGGACCAACACTTCCTTGTAGTTGGGTTGCAACAATCCAAGGGCTCTATATAGCGCTCTATACTCCTCTGCCTTGATGAGATTGTCAAGAGGGTTGTCCTCTGATTTGCCGTCATATGTGAGAGGGAGGTTGCGCTTTGATTTTCTGAGATGATCAAAGTAGCAGTTTCTGCACACTTTGAGGAGCCAATATTTGAAAGAGTCCTTCTCTTCATCAATGGAAACAAAGGCCTTGTAGAACGCCTCGGACACTATGTCCTCGGCAAGATCTGCGTCATGACAAAGCGCCATAACGTAGAGCTTGGCTTCGTTGTAGTGTTTTTTGAAGAGATTTTCAATGGCTTCCTTTTTCATACTCACCTAATAAACGACTGAAAACCCATTTGGTTACACAAATTATACAACTTTTTTTGTTGCAATGGAATACAATTTTTGTTTTTTGTGTTTGGCATGCAAATTGTTTTTGCGATCAAGCGACTCATCACGGGCGCTACGCGCAGGATAAGCCGTAAACGGCTTTGACACCATCAAAAAAATAGTTGAAAATGGATTTTGGCTGTGCTATACTAATTTTGTATAGGCAAGCGCAGGCGCATTATGCGTGCGCAGACAACAAAATCAAATAATACTGTGGAGAAATTTATGAAAGATTATCAAGCAATTCTTGAACAAATGACCCTTGAAGAAAAGGCATCTCTTTGTAGTGGCCTCACCTTCTGGAAAACAAAGCCCATTGAGCGTCTTGACGTCCCTTCTGTGTGGATGTCTGACGGCCCTCACGGACTGCGCAAAGAAAAACAAAATGCAGGCACCAACGTCATGAAACCCGCAGAGACCGCAACCTGCTTTCCCCCTTCATGCACAACCGCTGCTTCTTGGGATGAAAAATTGATTGAGGAGGTTGGCTCTGCCATCGCAGAAGAAGCAAAGGCACTCAAAGTGAGCACCGTCCTCGGCCCCGGTGTCAACATCAAGCGTAGCCCTCTGTGTGGAAGAAACTTTGAGTACTTCTCTGAAGATCCTCTCCTTGCAGGTCGTATGGGCGCAGGCCTTGTCCACGGCATTCAAAAGAACGGAATTGGCACCTCTGTCAAGCACTTCTGCGCAAACAACCAAGAATATCTCCGCATGAGCATTGACACTATGGTTGATGAGCGTGCTCTCCGTGAAATCTATCTCTCCGCATTTGAACATATTGTAAAAACCGAGCAACCTACAACCATAATGAGCTCATACAACTGTCTTGAGGGCAAGCACCTCACAGACCACAAACGCATGCTTAATGACGTCCTCCGTGAAGAATGGGGATATGAAGGCATCGTGGTCAGCGACTGGGGCGCTATGAATGACCGTGTTGAGTCAATCAAAGCAGGCAACGACCTTGAAATGCCCGGCAACAAGGGCATGAACGACCGCCATATCATCAAAGCAGTCCAAGACGGCACTCTTGACGAGGCAGACCTTGACAAAGTTGTGCTCCGCATGCTCAAGTTTGCAGACAAGTGCAGAGAAAGTGAAGTTGACGGGGCTCCTCAAAACCTTGAAGCACACCACGACCTTGCAAGACGTGCTGCCGAAGGTGGTGCTGTCCTCCTCAAAAACGATGACAAGGCACTTCCCCTTGACAAGTCACAAAACATTGCCGTCATCGGTGCTCTTGCAAAGAACATCCGCTATCAAGGTTCTGGCTCAAGCCACATCAACCCTCCCAAGACCGTGTCCTTCCTTCAAGCAATGGACAACGCAGGTCAAAAATATGAATATGCCGACGGCTATTCATTGAAGGGTGACGGATACAAAGAAAAACTCATCAAAGACGCAGTGAAAGTGGCAAAGGACAAGGACGCAGTCCTTGTGTTCATCGGCCTCACCGATTCATACGAAAGCGAGGGATTTGACCGCAAGCATATCAATCTGCCCGAATCACACAACATCCTCATGGAAGAACTTGCAAAGGTCAATGACAACCTCATCGTGGTCACTTCTTGCGGATCTCCCATCAAGATGAGCAAGTGGATCAAGAACGCAAAAGCAGTGCTCAACGTCTATCTTGGCGGACAAGCCGGTGGCGAAGCAGCATACAACTTGATTTACGGCAACGTCAACCCCAGCGGTAAGTTGCCCGAAACATTCCCTCTCCGCAACCACGACAACATCGTGTCAAGATACTTCCCCATGGGACCTCGCACAGTTGAATACCGTGAGAGCGTCTATGTTGGCTACCGCTATTTTGACACCGCCAAGAAAAACGTCCAATTCCCCTTTGGTCACGGCCTCAGCTATACAACCTTTGAATATAGCGACCTCTCTTTGTCATCAAATGCAATTGGCGAAAACGATGGCCTCACAGTCACATTTAAGGTGAAAAACACCGGCGACAGAGCAGGCGCAGAAGTTGTGCAACTTTACGTTGCAGACCTTGAAAGCACAATCTATCGTCCCGTCAAGGAACTCAAGGAGTTCGCAAAGGTGTTCCTTGAAGCTGGCGAAGAAAAAACAGTTGAGTTCCACCTTGGCAGTCGTGCATTTGCTTACTACAACGTCCTCATCAGCGATTGGCACGTTGAAAGCGGTGACTTTGACATCTTGGTTGGCGCATCCTCTGGCGACATCCGCTTGAAAGACACGGTGACTGTCACAAGTGAAAATCCTGATGCCCCCATCCCCAACTATCGTGAAACCGCTCCTTACTACTACAACGTGGCAAACGAAGTTGACAAAAAGCGCATCCCTGCTGAACAATTTGAGGTTGTTTACGGCAAACCTCTTGTTGAAAACAAGCCCTACGAAAAAGGCGAGTTTACAATTGACAGCAGTATCACTCAAATCTCTTGCACAGGCGTGGGCAAGTTCCTCTACAACGTGCTTGTGTTTGGCAGTAAACTTGTTGCAATTGGCACAGAAAACCCCGATATGATCACTCAATCTGTGAAGGATATGCCCCTCCGTAGCTTCAGCGGATTCACGGGAGGCCTTGTGTCACAAATGTCCGTTGATGGCATCGTTGACATGTGCAACGGCACCAAAGGCGGTTTCAAAAAATTCTGCAGAGGATTCAAAAAGAAAAATAGATAGCTACAAAGTAAACCACTATGAAATCCTTTAAGCAATCTTTGAAGAATATCAAGATCACAAAAAAAGGCGTCAAGGACTTTTGCAAGTTGATTTTTATGCTCAACTTGCTGGCTTTCATCCGCTCTTTTGCAACCTATATGTTTGTCATCCCCAACGGGTTTGCTCCCGGTGGCATCACGGGCATTGCATCAATCATCTACAATGCGGTGTACCCTTTCAACCCTCATCTTGCAGATACGGTGCTCAACCCCGCAATCACAAGCATTGTGTTGAACGTGCCTCTGTTTATAGCGTCATTTTTCCTGTTGGACAAAAAGTTCTGCGTCAACACCATCATCGCCGTTGGCTTGCACTCTCTTTGGATGGGCGTGCTTGACATCGTTGACTTCCCCGTTTATAAGGCAATCGGCTCTGCAAGCGCACTCAACCTGCTTGCTGCCGTGGCTGGCGGTGTTGGCAGTGGCGTTTGCCTTGGATTCATCCTCCGCTACAACTCCAGCATGGGTGGCACCGACATCATTGGCAAACTTATTTATAAGTTTAATCCGGTTGCAGACGTGCAATGGCTCATCCTTGCATGTGACGTCGTGATTGTTGTGGCATCAGGCAGTCTTGGCCTCATCGGCCTTGACTTCAGCTTGGGCGCAGAAGTCATCACAACGTCCGTGCTCTCCCCCATACTTTACTCCGCAATCTCACTCTTTGTTGGTGCAGAGATTGCAGACGTCATTCAAGCCGGCTTGCACTCATCAATTGTGTTCAACATCATATCTGACAAACATGATGAAATTGCATCCGCAATCAATGAAAAACTTCATCGTGGCGTCACACGTGTCCACGCAACAGGATCTTACACCGGCATCCAACACGATATGCTTGTGGTTGTTGTACGCAAAAAACAAATCAATCAAGTCAAGGAAATCATCTTTTCCATTGACCCCGAGGCCTTTATGTATATGACAAAGGCAAAAGGTGTCACCGGCAAAGGATTTTCCTATCACGGCGTAGCATAATATAATTACACATTAACATTAGGAGGTAAACTATGCATCCTGCTCTTATAGCATTTATTGTCATCGTTGGCGTGGCAATCATCTATCTCGCAGTGGCAATCAAAATTGTCAAACACGCACACGCCTATACGTTGGAGCGTCTTGGCAAATATCATCGCACTCTTGAAAGTGGCATCCACATCATCATCCCCTTTGTTGACCGAATTTCAAACAAAATCAGCTTGAAGGAGCAAGTGGCAGACTTCCCTCCTCAACCTGTCATCACAAAGGACAACGTCACAATGCACATAGACACAGTTGTGTACTATCGTGTGACCGACCCAAAACTCTACACCTATGGTGTTGAACATCCTTGTAGCGCTCTTGAAAACTTGACCGCTACAACCCTAAGAAACATTGTTGGTGACCTTGAACTTGATGAAACTCTCACCTCTCGTGACACCGTCAATGCACAGCTCTGCATCATCCTTGACCAAGCCACCGACCCTTGGGGAATCAAAGTCAATCGTGTGGAATTGAAAAACATCCTTCCCCCAAAGGACATCCAAGAAGCAATGGAAAAACAAATGCGTGCAGAACGTGAACGCCGTGAAGCAATCTTAAAGGCAGAGGGTGAAAAACGCAGTAGCATCCTTGTTGCAGAAGGTGAAAAAGCATCTGCCATCCTCCGTGCAGAAGCAAAGAAAGAAGCTCTCATTGCCGAAGCCGAAGGTCAAGCAACTGCAATCAAAATGATCATTGAAGCACATCCTGATCAAGCATACGTGACTCTCCAAAGCTTTGAGGCATTGAAAGCCCTTGCAAAAGGTCAAGCAACAAAGATTGTCGTGCCCACAGACATCGCAAACCTCTCTGGGCTTGTTACAACTATGAGCGAAATCAACAATATGTCCGAAACCCCTGTGAAAAAGACAACAACGGTCACAAAGACCATTGTAAAAAAGGACAACGACTGACAAAATTTTGCAATAAAAAAGGCACTCTAATGAGTGCCTTTTTTTGTTGTGTTTAAGTCAGATTTCATAGTCAAGAGCAATAGAACTGGATGCCACTGCGTGCATATGTGTCTTGACAACGTCACAATGATATTTGTCCTTTTGATAGCTGTCAAGGGCGGTCATATCATCCACCACAACTTGCAAGATGACGTCATAACTGCGGGGGGAATGAAGGACGTCCAAACCGACTTCTATACTGCGCACCTCGGGCACGTTTCCATCCATTGAAAGAAGGATGTCCTTTGTCTTTTGAAGAAGCTCTGCTGTGGGTTCTGCAAGTTTGAAACATACTATGTGTTTTATCATGATTCACCTCAAATATTTGCTGAAAACATTATCCTACTTTTGTCAGCAAATGTCAATAGTGCAAATTTTAAATTTCAAAACCAAGGGTTTATCTGCCTGTTTGATGTGGATAGAATGCCTTTTTGGACGTTTTGCTCCCATCAAAAATAGTGGTATTGACTTTTTCTAAAATTGCGTTATAATGAATATAATATATCAGTTTCATTTATTGGAGGGCTTTATGCTACTATCAGCAGTTCACGTGGTGGACTGGAACAGCGAGGTTTGGCACTTTGTTGTGCGTCTTGTTGTGTCCATCATCTGTGGCGTCATAATTGGCGTAGAAAGAAAAACACGAAGTAAGGAGGCAGGCATCCGCACCCACGCAATTGTGTGTATGGCCGCTTGCTTGTTTATGATCATTTCAAAATATATGACCACCGCTCTGTTCAACGAAACAGGCCAAAGCGGAGACCCCAGCCGTATTGCATCACAAGTGGTCACAGGCATCGGCTTCCTCGGTGCAGGCATCATCATGTATCGCCGTGACGTCATGTACGGCCTTACAACCGCCGCAGGTGTGTGGGCAACTGCTGCAATCGGCATGGCAATCGGCAGTGGTTTTTTGGTTGTCGGTGTGGTGGCAACCTTGCTCATCTTGATCCTTCAAATCATCTTCCACCTGCCTATCAAGCCCTTCCGCTCTCCCCATCTCTCCATCATCAAGTTGCAAATTTGGATGGAAACAGATGACACCTTGAACACCATCATCAATGAGCTTGGCTCCCCCAAAGTGACGTCATATAAGGTCAAATCAAATGAGGGCAAGTTGATTGCAACAGTTGAGGTGGCAACCCAAGCACCCTTCTCTGTTGACTTGATGAACAGCATCATACGCAATCATTCCGACCACGTCATCTCTATTGAACGCACCGATGAATAATCCATCATAACAAAACCAAAACCCCGCTCAACCGAGTGGGGTTTTTCTTTGGCGGAAGCGGAGGATTCGTGTAATAGCAAGCAAACAAACTTGTTTGAGATTGCGAGCGTCAGCCCCGTAGGGGGTTCGTGCACAACGTGCGTTCAATGCAAAGCATTGGACAATCACTCCGCAAAAAGAAAAACCCTGCACATAGTACAGGGTTTTGGCGGAAGCGGAGGGATTAGTTCTTGCATTTCGCAGGTCTACAGTGCTTGTATTGCTTTGTGCCCTGCTCAATGCTTCGGTCATCGCTAAAAATGATGGGTGTCCATCATTTTTTTTGACGCTCTCGTTCGAATCCCTCCCATATACCCTTTCCCCAAAAAAAAGAAAAACGGATGCGTGATTGCATCCGTTTTTCTTTGGCGGAAGCGGAGGGATTCGTGTAGTAGCAAGCATACAAACTTGTTTGGGATTGCGAGCGTCAGCCCTGTAGGGGGTTCGTGCACAACGTGCGTTCAATGCAGAGCATTGGACAATAACTCCGCAAAAAGAAAACCCTGCACACAGTACAGGGTTTTGGCGGAAGCGGAGGGATTCGAACCCCCGTGGGCTTGCACCCAAACGGTTTTCAAGACCGCCTCGTTATGACCACTTCGATACGCTTCCATAAGCCAGACCTTAAATCCAGCTTTGTTAGTATAACAATATTAGCATTCATTGTCAACTCAATAGACAAAATCGCCTAAATTTGTTTGCTATTTTTATGCTCCAAGAATTGAATTGACAAGATTTTGATTGTAGGCGTGGATCTTTTGATTGACAAGATCATTGAAATCGCCATAACCACTGTTGACAAAGTCAACTTGAAATACGGGCATCACGCTGAGCCAATAATCAAAGTTTTCGTGATTGACAAGAGTGACGT
The DNA here is from genome assembly GCA_017500745.1 of Clostridia bacterium. Classification (GTDB taxonomy): domain Bacteria; phylum Bacillota; class Clostridia; order Christensenellales; family CAG-917; genus RGIG4097. The sequence continues at coordinate 9,002 of JAFVYE010000083.1, forward strand.
TGTATCTTTCTGCAAAACGGAGCAAACTCCATGCGCCTATGTCAATGAATATGTCGCTGAATCCCCCGGCAGAAAAGGATGCTTGGGTTTGATTCATACGAAGCTTGTTGTCCCATTCATCGCTGGATGCAATCAGCTCTGCTTGCTCGTTTATCTTGCTTATCAAGGTCTTTTGACCTATTCTGCTGTGCCATTTGTGATTAGCATTGGTGTCCATGTCAAAGTACTTGCCCATGTAGACGTCTGTCATTGTGCCTTCCATACCCCTTTCAAAAAAGCGGGTGCCTTCTCTGCGGTCAAAGAGGACCACGCCGGGCTCTGTGCCGTTGACGGTGACATCATTGTATCTGAGCTCACCAATGCGCACACCACTCTTTCCGTCCTCGTCAAAGGTGTTGGTGGTGCCGTAGTGAACGTAATCATAAAGGTTTTTGCCATTGAGTTTGACAGAGGCAACATAGTGGTGGAAAGTGTCCAACGTGACTCCCTCTCCAAAATACATGGGATGCCACAGCAGTATGACAATCTCCCCTTGTGCCTCGGGGGTGGCAAGATAGCGCAACACTTGCAAGACGTACTCCTCTATGGTCAAGGAAAGGTGGGCGTGAGTGCCGTACCACGTGCCCTCAAAGTCGGTGTATTTGATGTGGAACATCCTTGCTCCTTGGCGGAGTTGAACGTCAAGGCCAACGGCTTGTGTCCTGCCAAAACGATATTGGAATCCGCTTGTGATGGGATCAAGCTTGCCAAGAACTGTGGGACGATCATGGTAGTCCATTGGGCTGTCTGGTGTGAGTGAATCTGTGACGGCGTCATGAGATGCCAGCATTGCAATGTCCACAAGGCGAGGATTTGCCTCCACAATGCCGTCAATATCTGCAAGGACGGTGACGTACTTGCCATTGTCAACGCTATTGATGGTGTCAATGGTTGCATCGTTCAATAGAACGCTGAGGAAGATTGTGACAAGAACAAAAGGGACAAAAATACCCATCAAAATTTTGATGGGTGCTATTTTTCTTTTTTCACGATTTTGTTTCATACCGGGTTTTATCCTCTTGAAATGTGTGAATAAAGTGATTATTGCGCTTCAAACTTAACGTTGGGTGCAGAAAGAAATGCTCTCAGATCGTTGAGCACATCCTCACTTGCAGAGATTCCATTGTTGTTTGACACAGCGAATCCGTTGATGGTGACTGCTCCGCTGACAACTATCTTTGAAAGGTTGTTGCAACCCATAAATGAGTTTTGCCCGCCGATGTTAATTACAGTTATTTCTTCATTGTTGAAGTTTTGGACGTGGACTATTTTGATGGTTGTAAGGTTGCTCATCCCCATGAACGTGCCGGGGTCAACTGTGACCGATGTGGGCAAAGTTATGGTGACGGGCACTGCCTTTTCGGTGGTGTCTGCAAAGGTTGAGTTGCAAAGAGTTGTGACAGGATAAGGTGAGTCCTCTGAAATTGAGGGGATTGTGGAGTCAACGCCATTTTCTCTTATCTTGATGTTGGTGCCATACACCTTTCTTGGAATGATAACGTTTTCATACACCGCCCCAGAAAAACCAACTATCTTCATGGAGTCAATTCCTCCGTTGGAGTTTCTAACAGGTTCATAGATGAAATATTTGATCCAATAGTTCCAGTCGGTGGTGTCGGTTTGAGGCGCAACCTCGCTGTTGCCAGATGCACCAACCCAATATGCAGACGTAAGACCGATTGTGGTGGCAATTGCGCCCACTGCAAGGACGGCGACAAGGATTATGATAAGCTTCTTGTTTCTCTTCATTGTGCGCTCTCCTTAGTTGGCAATGAACTCAACCTTGAAGTTGAGGAACAATTGTGCGTCCATGAGTTCGGGAGGTGTGAGCTCATCTACATGGACAAAATACAAAACTGCATTGAGTGTGTGGGTGACAGGAATCATCTTGAAGGTGATGCTGTAGTCTGTCTTATTGTTGTTGTCATATTGCTTGTCTGCAAGGACGTAATAGGTGTAGGGGTTGCCCTTGTCATCCGTGCCCTCTCGGACTGCGTATTTGTTGTCGGTGTTGAACATCTCAACGGTACTATCCGTGGTGATGACGTACATGTCCACCTTAAACTCATCACGATAGTTGGTGAGGCCCTCTCTTGTCTTTTGTGTGAGCAATGCGATTTCCTCGGGAGAAAGGTCAGAAACATCCACCTCTTGATCGTTGGAGTTGACGTAATAGTGAGGGTTCATCAAAGTGACTGAAACAAGGGACACAGACATGGTTGTGGTGCCGTCTGTGTTGGGGGCTGCTCCATTGTAGACAAAGTCAAAAGTGACTGTCACCTTGGTGGCAATGGTTTCAAGGGAGTCAAGGTTTTCATCAAGAACGTCCAGTTGATCATATCCGCCTGTGCCATCCACATCGTTGAGGATAAGACCTGGCTTGATGCGTGCAGGAGCAAGGACGGCGTCCTCGCCGGTGGGAAGGTCGCTTGCGCTTCCTTGGACGATTATTGCGCCGTTTGAGGGGTTTGCTGATGACACCTCAACTGCTCCGTTGTAAAAATACTGATTGCCAAACCAAGCAGCTGTGACACCTACTATTGCCACTATGACTGCCAAAACCATAACTGTTGATGCAAGAAGGATAGAAGTCTTTTTCATCAGCCATTACCCTCCGGAAGTTTGGTTGCAGTTTCCACTTCAAGAAGCACTACAAACTTGTAGGTGTAGCCAGAGTACACCTGTGATGAGTACTTGTTGAGTGCATTCCACTTGGTTGATTTAAAACCACCGTCAACATTTGAATCGCCATAAAGCTCGGTTGCTGACACGGGATCGCCCACGCAGTATTGTTGCCAATAAAGCAGTTCGGGTGCAAAAACAATGTTGAACGTGTAGTTGTATGAGTTTGGATCATCTGCGTTTGCCTTGGCGACAAAGCCAGAGTTGGACACTTTTGCGGGCAAGAACTTGCCAAACTGGTCTGCTCCTGGCAAGGATTCGTTGCCGGGAACACCCTGTCCGCTGACCAAGTTGAGAGTGCCGTAGGGAGTGTACCACTTGTTGTCCCCAGAGATGTACCACGTGAAGCCCAAAGGAATGTCCGCAATGGTCAAATCGGTTGAGTCCTCATCAATCTTGATCGCTTGTGGGTTGTCTGCCCCGCTGTTGTTGTCAATGTTGACAGCAACAATTGAGCAATTGA
>JAFVYE010000084.1 GCA_017500745.1 Clostridia bacterium
GCTGGTACTTATAAAAAGTGGGCTATTGAAAACGGCAAAAACTACTTCTCAGTTGCATCAGGCGGCGGCACGGGTAGAACCTTGCACCCCGACAACATGGCAGCAGGTCCTGCATCATACGGCATGACAGACACCATGGGACGTATGCACAGTGACGCACAATTTGCAGGCAGTTCATCAGTTCCTGCACACGTTGAAATGATGGGCCTCATCGGCATGGGCAACAACCCCATGGTTGGCGCATCAGTTGCATGTGCAGTTGCAGTCCAAGAAGCACTTGCATAATCAACTCAACATCAACAAAAGGCACTCATAAGAGTGCCTTTTTTTGTGCACAATGCAATGCTATTGTGCTTTTAATAACATATATCTGCAATCAATGGCTGAAGCACTCTCTTGCGCGCGCTATATATAGTTGATTTCATACCCCACGGCCAATTTTTTGCACAAAAAAAGCACCGAACAATCGGTGCTTTTTGATTGAGTTTTGAGGGATCTAACAAACTATTCTTGCATTCTGACAACGTCTGTTTGTGCAAAGTACTTCATGCGCTTACGGCTGGTTTCTGCCTCTTCACGTGTGGGCTTGTTAGGACCTGTGTAAACGTTGAGCTTGCGAGTAAGAACATAGTTGTATACACCGTCTTTGCCAACCACGTCGTAGGTGCCTGCAAGAACGTGCTTTTTGAAACGCTTGATTGCGTCACGGCAGTATTGCTCGCTGGTGTAGTTGTGGCTTTCATACAAGGTGACTTCCTTGTTGGAGTAAAGGGAGAAATAGTACTCGCCTTCTGCGTTGTGCTCAATGATATATTGACCATAGATGTCAGACATGTCAAGGCCTATTGAGGTGCGTTTGACGCCCACACGAGGTTCCTTTGCCTTTTCTGTGAGAGGTGCTGCAGGTGACTTGATCTTGCGGACAACTCTTTCAACGGGAGGCAAATACATCTTTTGCACGTATACGGGGGCTTTGCCTTCATAATAGCAAACGTCAATGGGGTCATAATAGTAGCCGTCGTATTCGCCATCGTAGTTGCTCCAATCTCCTTGTCTTTGATCAATGGGGAGTGTGTCTGCGGAGATGGGATTTTCCTCATTGGGAACTGCGTTTACGGGAGCAGGTGCTTCCACGGGTGCAGGTGCGGGTGCGTCTGCAACGGGAGCAGGTGCCTCCACGGGTGCAGGTGCCTCAGCGGGTGCGGGAGCGTCTGCAACGGGTGCAGGTGCGTCCACGGGAGCGGGCTCATCTTTGGGAAGCTCAAATCCGTCTTGACCAACATATGCAGAGAGGAATGCGGTTTCATCAAGTTCATCTTGATGCTCTTTTTTGCCTTTGACTCCACTTACGATGGCAAGGATGACGCCAAGAAGAATGACAGCGCCAACAACACCGATGACGATCCATCCAACGATGCCGTCAAAGATGCCTGCGATGCTAAATGAGAACAGGTTTTGCAATGAATTAAGCATAGTTCACCCCATAAATACTATTATGCTGTATAATTGTATCACACGCGCCCGTGAATTTCAATCTTTTTTTTAAATTTTATACATTTTGTTATGCATAAAGAAATTTTGAGATTTTTTGGAAATTATAAATGATAACTTGATGAAAGGTTTAGGCCGTAAATATGGCAAAATCTGCAACCAAATTTAAACGGAAAAAATAACTGCCGTGGCAACGATTGAAGCAAAAACTGCAAGCCAAAGTGCGACTGCAATCACCCTTGTTCTGCGCTTCATAAATACGTATTTTGAGCACAATATGGCGCTGACAATCCATGCGACAATAAAGAAAACTGTCACATTGACGTCTATGTTTGCCCAAGGGATTGACCCCACAAATTCTGTCCAAAGACGGAAAGGAAGGATGAGAAATTGCATCACGACACTCAATCCCCAAAGTGTTGTCAATTGACAGAACACAGTGATTATCAGCAGAATTATATAGATAAACATCAAGTACGGCAAAATGAGCAGGTTTGAAAGTATGAACAAAACAGGCACTGCTTTGAAAAAGTGTGCAACAATTGGCAAGGTCATTACATTTGCAGACAAGCTGACTGACGTGATGTCTGCCACCCTATTCCACCCCTTGCCAATCATCTTTCCTGCAAAGTCAACCGCCTTGTTGTCGGACTTCAATTTTCTTGACAACCCCACCTTGTCATAGACGGCAACAAACCAGCCCTTGAACTTGCCTTGATAAGCAAATATCCCAAACACGGCAAAGACGCTGAGCAGAAATCCTACGTCCATCAAACTTTGTGGCCTGAACACCATGAGCAAAATTGTTGCAAGTGACAGAGAGGACAACTTGTCGTACTTGAACCCCATTATCACTCCAAAGTTGAGCACCGGCGTCATTACAAACGCACGGATTGATGATGCCGTGAATCCGCACATCATCACGTAAAAGAAGGTGATGACTGCCACCGCTATAAAGGAAATCACCGGTTTGATTTTGGTCCTCTTGAGCAAGAACAATATGGCACTTGCAAGAGCTGTCACGTGGAGTCCGCTGACAGCGAGGACGTGGGCAAGCCCACTGCTCTTTATGCCGTCATACAAGTTGTCGTCAATGCCAAACTTGTCCCCAAGCACAAGGGCTTGACATATCATTGCCGTGTTGCCATCGGTGTTTTCATAAAACATCTGCTTGATGCTCAACTGCCAGCTGAGAGGAAAATCTGGCTTGCCGTCCGCAACCTTTTGCACTGTGGTTGCCCACATATTGTAGTAGGTCTTTTGGTTGACAGAAACCGAATAAAACGTGTCAAACCATTGGTGATCCTCAAACTGAAAGTTGCCTTGTATGACGACTACGTCCCCTGCACCAAACTCCGGTCTGTCATCTCCCGACACCCTTACGTATGCTCGGCCCTCAAGGATTTTGTCGTCAAACACTACGTCTTTGACGTAGAAAGCGGTCATTCCGTCCTCAACCACGATCTCGCTGTCTACCGTGGCTTGGATTGAGGTGTGTCCATTTGGCACCATTCTGCTGTCGTAAACGTCATTGGCACCGCACATGGCAACAATGCCCAGCAACAACGCCACCGCTGTGTATCCAAATCTGCGAGTTTTTGAAAATGAAAACAGCCCTATCACGCATAATGCGGATAGGACTGCTGGAATCAGTCTATATAATTTGTTGAAAGGATAAAGAACTTCGCCAATCAGCAAGCCCACTGTGAGAAACAGCGCAAAAATGCAGACGGGACGATAGTTGAATATCCTCTTTTTCATTGAGCTACGCCGGTGATAACCAAGTTTACGCCGTCTGCATAGAAGTTCTCTTCAATGATATCTCCAATTTTGACGTCTGCGCTTACAACAATCTTGCCAACACACTCTGCTGCTTCTCTCACTTTGTCTTTGGGGATGGGCCCGGAGGTCTTTGCAGATGCCATGCCTCCGTCTGCTCTCTTAACCAAAGTTGTGAGCACTCTTACAGGAGCAGTAAACTCCTGCTCGCCGTACTTTTTGCCACGAGGACAGGTGTGTCCTTGTACGGTGATGACGCCGTTATTTTCCTCAACTGTCAAAGGACAGCCCATAGGGCACATAATGCATATCATATTCATACCAACCTCACAGTCACGTCCCCTGTGATATCGGCACGTGTAAGGGTGATTTTTTCCATTTCGCCGGGGGCGAGAATGAGTGTCTTGCGTGAATAAACTTCTTTGCCGTCAACTTCCACAACTATGCGCTTGCCTTTGTACACATCGCCAACGCGGAAATAGACGTCAACCTTGCCTTCATTGCCCTTTGCTATCCTTTGAGGAAGGGCGTAGCGCACTCCGTCAACTGCTTTGACACTTATAGTGTCACCACTCTTGAGAGCTCCCATTGCGTAGTCTGCTGCGGATGCGCCTGCAATCTCTGCTTCACGGGATACGTTGTCAACAAGATCATGGACGTGGAGCACGTTGCCACAGGAGAACACACCTTCAAGTGACGTCATTCTGTTTTGATCAACCACAGCCCCTGAAGTGATGGGGGACATTTCTACGTCAAGACCATTCAAGAGATCGTTTTCGGGAATAAGACCAACGGACAAAAGCAAAGTGTCGCATTCAACGTATTGCTCTTGTTCAAGGATGGGATTTCTGTTTTCATCAACAGGTGCATAATAAAGACCTGTAAGACGAGGACTGCCCACCAAACGTGTAATGGTGTGGGCGTACTTGATGGGGATGTCGTAGTCGTTGAGGCATTGAACGATGTTGCGCTTCAAGCCACTCGAATAAGGCATAAGTTCCAGCACAAGCTCCACTTCTGCGCCTTCAAGAGTCATGCGTCTTGCCATGATGAGTCCAATGTCGCCACTGCCAAGGATGACCACCTTTTTGCCCACGAGATATCCCTTCATGTTGCAGAGCTTTTGTGCCATGCCAGCAGTGTACACTCCTGCAGGGCGTGTGCCGGGGACTGCAATTGCCCCTGCCGTGCGCTCTCTACATCCCATTGCAAGAACAACTGCCCCTGCTTCAACGGTGACGTATCCTTGAGGACACAAGATTTCAACCTTTCTATCTGCAGTAAGACGCAACACCATGCTTTCAAGCATGACGTCTATGTGCTTGCTTTCAACCAATTTGACAAATCTGTCTGCATATTCGGGGCCCGTCAACTCCTCTCCAATGTAGTGAAGTCCAAATCCGTTGTGGATGCATTGATTGAGGATGCCTCCAAGGCGAACGTCACGCTCTACTATGAGGACTTTTGCTCCCTTTTCAAAGGCGGAAAGAGCTGCTGCCATGCCTGCAGGGCCACCGCCGATGACTACAACGTCATATCTCTTAGTCATTGGGCACCTCCTTTACGCTGTAAAGGGCAATGTTTGAGCCACTTCTTCCCTTTCTGATTTCGGTGATGGGGAGGTCAAGCTCTCGTGAAAGAATTTCCATGACTCTGGTTGCGCAGAAACCACCTTGGCATCTGCCCATGCCCGCACGCACTCTGCGCTTGACGGCATCAACCGTCTTTGCAGGGAGGGGGGAGTGGATTGCTCTCACAATTTCTGCCTCGCTGACCTTTTCACATCTGCAAACAATTCTGCCCCATGCCTCGTCCTCTTTGATGAGAGCGTTCAAGGTGTCTCCGTCAACTTCGCTGAGGCGGTTGACTCTGGGCATTGTTGTCACACAGTTTTCCTTTTGTGTTTTGCCCTCGCACACAAGCCCTTCAACATACTCAGCAATTGCAGGTGCAGATGAAAGACCGGGGGAACAAATGCCAATGGCCATGACAAAGTTGGGCACAACCTTTGACTTGCCGATGACAAAGTCATCACCAATGATAGTGCGCACGCCCGCATAGGTGCGGATGCACTTGCGCACCACTGGATTGCGGTATGTCTTGGCCACGTTCTTGCGTATGTCGGCAAGACCATCAAGAGTGACTGCCACATCTCCTTCATCACAAAGTGATGAGGTGGGGCCGTATATCACGTTGCCATCCGCTGTGGGAGCCACCAATATGCCTTTGCCTGCCGAAGTGGGCAGAGGAAATATGACTGTTTGGATATTTTGTCTTTCGGTGTTGTCAAGGACGTAATATTCGCCTTTGCGGAAGGTGGTGTCGTAATGCTCTGCTCCTGCCATATCGTTGACATCTGCACCAAATGCGCCTGCGCAGTTGACAACCGTCTTTGCCTTGTACTCTCCGCCATTTGTGGTGACAGTCCAAAGAGCGCCATCCTGTGCAAGTGCCACAACTTCCTCTTCAAGACGGATTTCTGCTCCGTTCAAGCAAGCACGGTCTGCAAGGGCGATGCAAAGTTGATAAGGGGACACAATGCCTGCCTCTTTTGCGTACAACGACCACTTGATGCTGTCGCTGAGATTGGGCTCAAACTCGTGGGTTTTGACTCCGTCAAAAACCTCCACGTCAACTCCGTTGGCAACGCCCTTGTTGTAGAGCTCATCAATGCCATCACGGCCACTTTCATCTGCCACAACAAGTGAGCCACACTTCAAGTGAGGCACGTCAAGTTCCTCAACAAGAGGCCACATGAGCTGATTGCCTCTCACGTTGAACTTTGCCTTCAAAGTGCCGGGCTTACAGTCATAACCAGCATGGACTATGCCACTGTTTGCCCTTGTTGCTCCAACGGACACGTCATCGTCCTTTTCCAAAAGCAAAGTGGCAATGTCGTAACGTGCAAGTCTATCAAGAACTGCGGTGCCGACAACGCCACCTCCGATTACTATACAATCGTATATTTTCATTCCATATCCCTTTGGGGATAATCCCCACCTTATTTCACGTTAAATTTCTTCTTGTATTGATGGATATTGTCTTTGATGATGAGTTCTGCAAAAGCACGATCTTTGACTTGGAAAACCGTGGTTTGCTTCTCCTCAAGTTGCTTGTACACTCTAAAGAAGTGTGCCATCTCCTGCATGATGTGGGGAGGAAGATCTTCAATTTCCTTGTAGATGCTCCAGTTGGGATCTTTGAAGGGGATTGCGATGATCTTGTAGTCCATATCTCCGCCGTCTTGCATCATCATGACACCAATGGGATAGCAACGCACCATTGCCATGGGGACGATTGCTTCGCTGCAAAGGACCAATACGTCAAGAGGGTCATTGTCATCACTATAAGTGAGAGGAATGAAACCGTAGTTTGCAGGATAGTGTGTTGAGGTGTGCAAAACTCTGTCAAGGATGAGGACTCCCGTTTCCTTGTCCAATTCATACTTGTTTTTGCATCCCTTTGAGATTTCAATGACAGCAAGGAAATCTGTTGGGGATATTCTTTGGGGATCTACGTCGTGCCAAATGCTCATATTGTTTCTCCTATAAATGTTGGTTGACGAAACTTGTTTGTCTGTGTCTATTTGAAGTTGCTGATAAATTTCTTGAAAAATGCCGTGCCGTCAATCAGAGATTGAACGTCAATGTTTTCATCGCTTGCATGCATTGATGCAAGTTGTTGAGGATTGAGGTGGCAAGGGGTGCATCGGATTGCGCAAGGCACATTGTCTGCATATGTCTGCAATCTGTGCCACCAAACATAAGATAGGGCGAGATGCCGATGTTGGGGAATTGCTCCCTCATGGTGTCAACAAAGTGCTTATATTCAGGGGTGGTGATGTCCACGGTTGCGCTGTGCTCTCTTGCTGTGAGCACTTCAACCTCAATGTCGTATTTTGATGCAAGCTTTGTCAGCTTTGCAATGCAATCTGCGCTCTTGTCGCCAGGTCCAAATCGTAGATTTGCCACCACGGACGCACTTTGAGGGATGACGTTGGGGGCCTTTGACCCCTCTGCCATTGTAAATGTCATGGTTGTGCCAAGAAGTGCTTTGCCAAAAGGTGTGATTGCAGGCAATGCCTTGACAATGAGAGGTGCAAATCCCTTTGCGTGCTTTGTGATGAATCCAAGTGCTCCACCAAGCCCTGTTGAAATGCCTTTGAGCATTTGAAGGGCTGCATCTGACATTCTGCGCTTGAAAATGACGTGGGTTTCACAATAATTGACAAAGGCAGAAAGGCGAGCAATGGGGGTGTTGTTGGGAGGTGAACTGCTGTGACCTCCCTTGCTGTGTGCTGTAAACTTGACGTCTGCATATCCCTTTTCAAGAATGCCCACCATTGCAAAGGGCATCTTCATGCCGGGGAACGCATTTTCAATGATTGCGCCACCCTCGTCAACTGCAACAACGGGATGTACGTCATGCTCCTTGAACCACTCAACTGCGTAAGGTGCGCCCATACCGCTGTTTTCCTCGCAATCAGAGTATGAAAGATATACGTCATTTTCGGGCACAAAGCCCTCTTGCAAAAGCTCCTCAACAGCATTGATCGTGATGAAAAGAGTGTTTTTGCAATCCATTGTGCCACGTCCCCAAACCTTGCCGTCATCAATGGTGCCAGCATAGGGAGGATAGGTCCACGTGGCAGGATCTGCAGGGACAACGTCTTGGTGTGCCATGAGCACCATGGGGCGAGCAGATGACTTGCCACGCCACTTCAAGAGCAAAGCTCTTGATTGCTCATCCTTGTCAACACCGGGATAGTAAACCTCAAGGTTTGAAAAAACAAGGGGAAACTGCTCCTTCAAAACCTGTTGAAACTTGTCAAAATACTCTGCTCCACTTGCAGAAACTGTGGGACATTGAATCATTTTGGCAAAGGTATTTGCGTACTTTTCAAATTGATTTGACATATAGTCCTCCCAAAAACTTATAGGAATATTATACGCCCACGCCTGCGCAAAGTCAAGGAAGGATTTGTCAATTTGTGCGTCAAAGGAACATTTGCAGGAAAAATGGCTCTCTTTTGAAAAAATAGTTGCGCAAATCCAACCTTTGTGATATATTATCACTTGCGCCGGTGTGGTGAAATTGGCAGACGCGCTGGACTCAAAATCCTGTGGACTAATCCTCCGTGACGGTTCGAGTCCGTCCACCGGCACCAAAAGACAAGTCGTAGGGCTTGTCTTTTTCTTTTGCTATTGATTTTGAAGGGGGTGTAGGTTATAATTGCCATAGAAAACTTTGGAGTCGTTTATGCAAAGAAAATTTGACGGAACTTTTTTTGAATTCAGACATCACAACACAGCAGAAGGCAAGTACTGGAACCCTGCTTTGAAGGAGTTTGAGGGCACGGATTGGCGCAACAAAATCCGTGAAATCCATGCTCTTGGCATGGAGTACGTCATGATTATGGCAACCGCTCTTTACGAGAGGTGCTTCTATCAATCCAAAATCTTTCCCTTTGCGGATATGAAAACAGCCGATCCCATTGAAGAGGTCCTTGACGAAGCAGACAAGCTTGGACTCAAGGTTTTTCTTGGCAACGGATTTTTTGGCAATTGGCGCAGAGCCCACCACAACATCAAAACTGAAGAAATTGTCAATATGTCCTTCAAGGCAATGGAGGAAATCACTGCTCTCTATGGCCATCATCCCAGCTTTTATGGCTGGTACTACCCTGACGAGTGCTTCATCAAACTGCACTTTCCAAAGGCATTTGTGTCCTACGTCAACAGAGCATCAAAGCTTGCTCACGAGCTCACTCCGGGCAAAAAGACTTTGATTGCTCCCTACGGCACCAACGTCACTTGGCCCAACGATAGATACATAAAAGACCTTGTGTCCATGGACCTTGACTACATTGTCTATCAAGATGAGGTTGGGGTGCAAAAAACCCCTGTCTATCGCACGGAAAAACTCTACGAAAAGTTGAAACGAGTCCACGATGAAGCAGGCAGAGCCGAACTTTGGGCAGAGGTTGAAATCTTCAAGTTTGAGGGAGTTGTGTACGACAGCGCTCTTCTCCCTGCAAGTTTTGAAAGAGTCAAACGTCAAATTGAAAACGTTGCGCCCTTCGCAAACAAGATTGTGGCATATCAATATCTTGGCATAATGAACCCCGAGGACTCACCCTCACATGCAGGACACCCCGACAGCGTAAAGCTGTACAACGATTACGCTGGTTACCTCAAGGAATACAACTTGCTGTAAACGACAGTTTATAAACGAAAAACCGAGCGCTCAACTCGGTTTTTTGTTTATTTGTTGGATTTCCTCCGATTGTGTTCCTTACAGAGCATTTGACAATTGCTTATTTCTGTTTTGCCACCCTCGCACCAAGGCGTGACGTGGTCTGCCTCCATTTCTTCAAGTTCGTAGTGTGTCTTTGCTCTGTGCTCGGCAACGCAGTGAGGGCAAATACCATTTTGGGCTTCGTATACTTGACGCTTTTGGCTTTCGGAGAATGCTCTGATGTTGAGGTGCTTTTCTTCACCAGTGAGGACATACGTGTAGATTCCTTTTTTGTTTTTGACATCATCATCCATCATCAATTGTTTGATTCTGTCTTCAAGCTTGTCAGTGTCGTAGAGTGTGTCTTTGTATTTGTTGTAAAGAGGGCCCCACTCAATGCCCTTCATCTCTTTGCGATACTTGGTGAAAGTGTTCTTCACCCAGTTGATGACGTTCATATAATATGTCCAAAGA
>JAFVYE010000085.1 GCA_017500745.1 Clostridia bacterium
GGCAATGCTGGTTTTGATGCTGTCAACGTCACTTCTTTGCACATTTTTTGCATGCAACCCCTCCCAGCCAGATCCCGAGGACGAGGAGCCCAGTCTTATTCGCCTCGTTGTCCCCAAGGATTGGGAGCTTGAGGTGGGTGACAGCCGTACGGTTGACTGCGTCTTTGACGAGTCAATTGTCAATCAAACCCTCACTTGGAGCGTGTCCAACGACAACGCCGTTGTTGACAAATGGGGCAGAGTGACTGCACTCAAAGCTGGCACGGTCAAAGTGACCGCCGTCACGCCAGAGGGCCACAAGGATAGTGCTGTGCTCAACGTGGTTGGCACCTCAACAAGCGGTCAAATTTCCACGCTCAAACACAACTATGGTGGCAATGCGGTTGTCCTTGGCGACAACTGGCAGAAGATTGTCACAAGATACACCCGTGACCTTGCTCTTGCAAGTGACAGCGTGCCCACAGCACTCAAAGAGGCAATGACCAGTGGAGTGTATGCAGATATGGACGTTGTCACCTATGGTGACGTAGTGTGGGAGATCACCTCCTATGGCGTACTCCGCACAGACCCCGGCGCAACATACAATCGTGACAAGGAACAGCGCTTTATGGGCGACAGATATTTCTATTCTGCGGACACAACCGACGGCAAAATCCTTGCAATCTACCCTGACGGAAAGGGCGGAATTTGGGCAGTTATGGCAGGTGGTGTCACTCGCATTGAGCTTGTCAAGATGACGGGCACAGAAAAGGCAGCCGAGATGGTTGAAACCACTCAACAATACGTCATGCGTCACGGATTTGTGGCAGAGGCGTTCTTAAACGGCTCAACAGGAGAGTGGAGACCTGCCGAAACAGACAACGATGGTCTTTGGACAGCAATGTACGCAGCAGGGGAACTTATGCGCTATGCATCACTCAAAAATGATCCCAACGCAACCCCTCAAGAGATTGCAGAGGCAAGAGAGAGTGCATATATCTCAACCGAGGCGGTGTTGCTCCTTTCAAACATTTCAATGCGCACAGGCACCGTTGAGGCATACGTCCGCTATCAGCCCAACGGCTACACCGACCCCTATTTTTATGGTTCTGGCCCGGCAAATGGCAGATTTCATTCCGCCCACGCCCTTGAAAAAGGTGGCGATTACTCCATGTACGATACGGATTTGAGTCCTGCAGAGGCATTTGAAAGAGCGTACGAGGCCTATCAACAAGAGGATGAAGACGGTGACCCAATACTTTTGTATTGCATGACAGAGGACTATCTCAATCCCAGAGTGCCGGAGGATTGGTCAGACCCGAGAGAAAATGCAGATGGCTCCGTCACCTATGAAACCCGCACAAGAAACCTTGAAGGATACATTGCCCGCACAATCTCCTTTGACGATGAGGGCAACGACCTTGGCGGATACATTTACTGGCACTTTGAGCGTGATGAGGAGGGCAATTTGGTTGCACGTGGCGTCAGCACAAAGACGGAAGACGAGGCAGGATATTACCTCAATGGCGAAAACCTCCGTGACGTTATAGTGGACGCAAGCGGACAGTTCCCCACAAGACTTTGGAATGATTTGGTTGAAGCAGGAGAGATCAAGTCCACAGCCCAAATCACAGACGTGGTTTACAAGGGTGACACCTCCTCAGATGAAGTCATCGGCCACCTTTTCCTCTACAAGCTTGCCTACGACATCTTGGGGGCAGAGGATGCAGAACTCAAAGAAATCATCGCATCAACTGTGGACAGATTTGCTCAACACGTCACGGACAATGGCTATATGATGGTGGATGGCTCTGGCCAACCGGGAACTTGGAGCAAGTACAATAGAGAGTTTTTCACCAACAGCTCCCAACTTGGTGGAGCACCTTTGACCGCCCTTGTGTGTCTTTCAACCTTCAAACTTGCCCACTACGTGACCGGAGATGTAAAGTGGCACAACGAATATATGATGTGCGCTCTTGATCCTGCATACGAATACGCTCGCATAACCACACAATACAAGGAGCAATGCCACCTCTATATGCTCAATCTTTTAAACAACGAGCTTGGCAACTTCACGTATGGGCTCATCACGGCAGACATCCTTATTGAGTCCTACAATCTTGATATGGGCCTTGACAGCGACCTCACCGAAATGCTTATGCGTCTTTTCCTCAACTACTCAGATGAGGAGATGGCAATGCTTGCATTCTACATCTTGTTCCAAATGGAAACAGATGAAACCTTGCTTGCGTACTATCGTGACGCCATTGATGATTGGTGGATGTCCATTAAGTATAGTGAAAACCCCTTGTGGTATTACATCTATCAGCTGGCATATCCCAACAAGACCATCACAGACGCCTATGGCAACAATATTTTGGAAACGGCAGCATGGTCACTTAGCCGTCACCCCGTTGACACAAGACGCTATCTTGCATCCAACACAAATCGTGACGATATGTATGAGTTTGACTTGAACGATGCAGGACTCAACCTTGGCGAAGTGCTTTCATACACCATCGCCGGAGACGCCGAAGTGTTTGAAATGAACGGAATTCTTTCCATAATTGATGCATTGCGCTATGCACCCAGCCAGATTGAGTGGGCAGTGGCATCTCCTGATGAAAGATCCTTCCACAAATACAACGGCTCAACCTACGGCCTTGACAACGACTACAATCCTTGGCAAATGGAAGGTTCAACCACCTACACCTTGCCATATTGGATGGGCATCTATCACAATATGCTTGTTGACATAGCAGAATAATATCAAATCCAACACAAAAACAGGAAATATAGCATATTTTTCAGCCCAAAGGGGCAAAAATTCTTGACTTTAAATTTCCTGTGAGTATAATAGACAAAGTAGTAATGTTCAAGGAGGTGAATTCAATGTCAACAGTCAGAGTCGGCGAAAACGAAAGCGTGGACAACGCAATCCGTAGATTCAAACGTAAGTGCGCCCGTGACGGTATCATCGGTGACCTCCGCAAACGTGAGGCATACGAAAAGCCCAGCGTAAAACGCAAGAAGAAGGCAGAAGCAGCACGTAAGAGAGCATACAAAAACTAATCTTACACCAACAATATGGGCGCAAGTCGCCCATGCGGGGGCATAGCTCAGTTGGTTAGAGCGCATGTTTCACATACATGAGGTCACAGGTTCGAGTCCTGTTGTCCCCACCAAAAA
>JAFVYE010000086.1 GCA_017500745.1 Clostridia bacterium
ACTCTCAACGTTGCCCAGACTGCACAAAGTGCATGTCTTATTGTTTAGGAGGTGCGCTATGGCAAAGAAATTGAAAAACGTCAATTCTGCTGTCCCCGAAAACGCAGAAACCATAGTTGACTTCAACATCAAGCTTCACCGCATTGGCAGAATTTGGAATACAATCGGCCTTGCTCTCCTTATCTTAGTGCCCATCGTTGGCATGATATATTACAAGGTGACGCCGGACTTTAGAGTGCTCCTTGAGGGAGGTATGATAAGCATCATCCTTGTCAACTTCCTCTCCTGCCTTGCAGAGCCCATCATCTACGCTCCCATACTCGGCACCAACGGCGAGTATCTTGCATTCATCACAGGCAACCTGTCCAACCTCAAAATCCCTTGCGTTGTCAAAGCCCACGAACTTGTGCCCACCGAACAAGGCAGTGAGGAGCACGAGCTTGTGTCCACCATTGCTGTGGCAGTAAGTTCTCTTGTGACAGTCGTTGTCATTGCCGTTGTGGTCATTGCAATCATCATCACAAACACGGTTGCATCAGCAACAGGCGGAAAGTCTCTCATTGATTACATCAATGAAAACCCCTTCCTCACCCCCGCATTTGGCTGTGTTGTGTACGCACTCTTTGGCTCACTTGGTGGCAAATATATCGTGAAAAATCCCAAGATGGCTCTCATCCCCGGCGCAATCCTTGTGCTTGTCTCAATTGTCATGGCACTGCTCGGAAGCAACCTTGGATCAACCTCTCTCATTGTGGGCATCGTGATGTGTGCAATCTTTGCTGTGTTCTCATTTATACGTGAAAAGCAAAAGGCAAAACGCAAGGAAGAGGAACGCCGTCTTGCCGCAATTGCAACAGGCATGTCCTACGAAAAGATTTGCGAAATTGAATACTATCAACGCAAGGAAGAGGAAGAAGCAACCCTCGCAGCAAAACTTGCCAAAAAAGCAAACCGCAAGAGAAAGTAATCCTCAAACCGTCACACAATCAAAAACCCACTCAGCCGAGTGGGTTTTTTGGTGGAGACAATAAGTCGGATGACTCTGTCATCGTCTTTTTTCTGCCGAGTGGAGACAATAAGACTCGTAGGCATTCATGCCGTAATAGCGAGACGGAGGAGCTTGCTCACATAGCCGAGCGCCACTTATGACCAGAGGTCATACACACACTTTGTGTGTGGGGGTGGTGTAACCACCAAGTTTGAGTCTAATTGTTTACATAAAGAAAACCCACTCAGATGAGTGGGTTCTTTGGTGGAGACAATAAGTCGGATGACTTTGTCATCGTCTTTTTTCTGCCGAGTGGCTCTCCCACCAAACGCACTGCTTTGCAGTCTACTTTTTTATCCTCACAACGTCACTTGTGCAAGCACCTCTGCCGTTTTGAGAATAAAAAAACCTGAAACTTGCGTTTCAGGTTCGTTTGGTGGAGACAATAAGACTCGAACTTATGACCTCTACGATGTCAACGTAGCGCTCTAACCAACTGGGCTATGCCTCCGTAGCAGTGATATATTACACCAAAACCAAAACTAACGCAAGCAATTTGAAGCATTTTGCAAAAATATATTTTATTATTGTCCGCTTCGTGATATAATGTGGATACATTTTATTTTAGGAGTGAAATATGTTTACACTTTCAAACCAAGAAACAGATTACGTAAAGATTGAAATGCAAAGTGGCGACAGCATGGTCATTGAACTTGACGGCAAAAGCGCACCCATAACCGTTGCCAACTTCAAAAAACTTGTTGGACAAGGTTTTTACAACGGACTTATCTTCCACCGTGTCATCAGCGGATTTATGATCCAAGGCGGTGACCCCGAGGGCACAGGCATGGGCGGAAGCAAAGAAAATATCCGTGGCGAATTTCTTTACAATGGCTTCAAAAACACCATCTCTCACGTCCGTGGAGTCATCTCTATGGCAAGAGCACAAAACCCAAATTCCGCCTCATCACAATTCTTCATCTGCCATGCAGACGCCAAATTCCTTGACGGACAATATGCAGGATTTGGCAAGGTTGTTGAGGGCATTGAAACCGTTGACAAAATTGCGTCAGTTGCCACCAACTACAATGACAAGCCCTTGACACCTCAAATCATGAGCAAGGTCTATTTTGTGAGCAAATAACACTTTGCCACTCAAAATCGTAAAAATAAACCCACTCTTTTGAGTGGGTTTTGTTTTAGAGTGGTTGATTATTGATTGTTTTGGTCTGTTTCTGTGGATTCTTCTTCCTTTCTGTTTTTATGCTTTGCGTGAAGGTGTTTGACAAGACTGTCGTTTTCAAGATCAAACCTTGCCTCCTCTGCCTCACGGACTTTTTCTACACGCTCTTGTAGAGGTGTTTCAATGACAGGCATAACAACGGTGTCTTTTCTCTCACGGATTTCAAGTTGACTATAGGGGATGGACACGTTGTTGCGTTTGAACTCGTTGTACACGTTTTCAATCACGTAATAGTACACGTCCCAATAGTCACCGTTGTCGCACCAGCAGTTTGCTGCAAAGTCAATACTGCTTGCGCTGAGGAACTTGAGTCTGCAAAAAGGCGCGGGGTCAAGGAGCACTCTTCCGTCGCTCTTCATAACGTCTGTGACTATTTTTTTGACCAACTCCACGTCTGTTTCGTATGCCACGGAGAACATAAAGTCCACTCTGCGTGTGGGATATGCTCCAAGATTTGTCACTTCTCCGTTCAAAATGTTTGAGTTGGGCAAGGTGATTTTTTTGTTGTCAGTGGTGATCAACGTGGTGAAAAGGAAATTGATGTCCGTCACTTGTCCTTCAACCCCACCAGTGATGATATAATCACCTTTTTTGAACATCTTGTTTGAGATGATTATGATGCCGTTTGCCACGTTTGAAATGCTGTTTTGTAGTGCCATACCAACAGCCAAGATGACTGCGCTGCATGCGGTCAAAATGCCCGAAATCTCAACGCCGATTTGTGAGAGCAACAAGAGTATCAATGCCAAATACAACACAAACTTGAGTATTGTGACAACAAATTGTTGCGCCATCTTTTCAATTTTTGTTTTGCCAAGCAACTTCTTGACCAACCTCAACACGATTTTTATGACGATGATGCCAACGACGAGAATGACGAAAAACCACAAAATGTTCCAAGCGTTGGTTTTGAAGTAATTTACTATGCTATTCCAAATTCCTTGCCAATCCATAGTTTTCTCCTTTGAGTTTTTTAATATTTTAACTTAAAAATCAACGGCAGTCAACACAGCGATTGTCTGTTTGACAAATATATTATTTTGTTTTTAGTGCTTCATTTCAAAAATAAAATCGCTCAAAAGAGCGGTTTTTGTTTTAATTTGTGCCGAAAGGGTTTCCTGTGGCAAGATACAAGGCGTTGTCTATACCGATGGTTTGAGTGTCGGCGTGGTTTGCCCCTGCAGGAATCCAAAAATATGCGTTGACATTTGTCCAGCCTTTTGACACAAGTTCATCGTGTAGTGTCTGCTGCTCTGGCTCGTCAACAGGATTGACCGCTCCACCCCATATACGATATACGTTTATTGTGGTGTGTGCCACTCCAACTGCGTCTTGCATTGCTTTTTCTATGTTGGGCAGTTGACGATGATAGTATTCAACGTAGGCATTGTCCACTATGACAAAGTTGGTGAAAGGGTTGTCATCTCCTTGTGATGGATTATATTGTGTCAACATATATGCAGCAATACCGCCGCCCAATGAGTGGCCGAAGATTGTGGAATTGCTTGTGTCAGTGCTATACTTTGTGCGGATATCTTTGACAACTGTGTTCATAACAAAGTCCGCAAATTCTTTTCCCCTTTTGCTTTCACCGCCAAAATCTTCGGGCATATATCCCATTTCGGTGTCGTCTGCAAAACAAAAATCTCTCCATCTGCCACGGACGTTTTTCTCGTCCTGCCAAATTATGCCACCTCTTGCAAAGGCGGAATTCCAATAGCCATACCCTACACTGACAACAATCACGTCACCCTTGCCCTCTTTTGAAAGCATTGAGGCTTTCAAGGCGGTATAGTCAAAAAGCACGTCACCGTCAAGGACGTAAAGGACGGGATATTTTGTGCCCTCATCGTATCCATCGGGCAACCAAACCTTCACTTCCGTCTTTTGGTTGATGTCATAATTGTCCATCATAAAGTCCTTTGAGTAGGATATTTTCTCCACACTGCCCGCAACAGGCTTGACTCCGTATGCAGGCTTTG
>JAFVYE010000087.1 GCA_017500745.1 Clostridia bacterium
ACTGGGTTGTCCCTGCTGACCTTGCAGAGCTCCCCGCAATCGTTGGTGGCAAGGAAATGGACTTCAAGTACAAGGACTGTGTCAAAGAAATGGCAATGGTCAACAAGGCATTCATTGAAATCATGATTGAAGGCGATGCCAACGGCAGAGGATTCCAATATCCTATCCCCACCTACTCAATCACCCGTGACTTTGACTGGTCACCCACAGAGAACAACAAGCTTCTCTTTGAAATGACCGCCAAGTACGGCACACCTTATTTCAGCAACTACATCAACAGCGATATGGAGCCCAGCGACGTCCGCAGTATGTGTTGCCGTCTGCGCCTTGACCTGAGAGAACTCCGCAAAAAGAGCGGTGGATTCTTTGGCAGTGGCGAGTCAACTGGCTCTGTTGGCGTTGTCACCATCAATATGCCCCGTATTGCATATCTTGCAAAGGATGAAAACGAGTTCTTCAAAGAGCTTGAACGCTTGATGAACATCTCTGCACGCTCCCTCAAAATCAAGCGTGACGTCATCACAAAGCTTCTTGACGCAGGCCTCTATCCCTATACAAAGCGTTATCTTGGCACGTTCAACAACCACTTCTCCACCATTGGTCTTGTGGGCATGAACGAAACCTGCTTGAACGCAAACTGGATCAAGGCAGACCTCACCAACAAAAAGGCACAAGAGTTCACCAAAAAGACATTGAACTTTATGCGTGAAAAGCTCAGCGACTATCAAGAAATGTACGGCGACCTTTACAACTTGGAAGCAACCCCTGCCGAGTCAACCTCATATCGCCTTGCAAAGCACGACAAGGAAAGATATCCTGACATCATCACAGCAAGCGAAGGCAAGGATCAAGCCGTGTACTACACCAACAGCTCACACTTTCCCGTCACGTTTACGTCAGACATCTTTGAAGCTCTTGACATCCAAGACGAGCTTCAAACCCTCTATACATCAGGCACCGTGTTCCACGCATTCCTTGGACAAAAGCTTGAAAACTGGGAAGCAGCAGCGGGCCTTGTCCGCAAGATTGCAGAAAACTACAAACTGCCCTACTACACCATGTCCCCCACCTACTCAGTCTGCGCAGAGCACGGCTATCTGGTTGGCGAACAATGGACATGCCCCATCTGCGGAAGAAAGGCAGAGGTGTACAGCCGTATCACAGGATACTATCGCCCCGTCCAAAACTGGAACGATGGCAAGCTGGCAGAGTTCAACGAAAGAAACACCTATGACATTGCCAATAGCGTGTTGAAGCGCAATGGCGTCCAAAAAGAATGTGCTTGCCAGTGCGAAGAAGCCCCCAAGGCAGAAAGCATCATGCTCTTCACCACCAAGACTTGCCCCAAGTGCAAGATGTCAAAGGCAATGCTTGAAAAAGCAGGCATCAGCTTTGTTGAAATTGACGCAATTGACAACAAGGAATTGACCATTGCATACGGTGTCAGAGATGGCGGAACCCTCCTCGTGCCCAACGGCAACGGATTTGACCGCTACGACAATCCCAGCGCAATCAAAGGATATATTGAGAGCTTGAAATAATTGAAAAAAGCATCTCGCAAGAGGTGCTTTTTTAAAGGATAATTATGGAAAAATATGACGTTATCGTAATAGGCGCAGGAGTTGCAGGCATGACCGCCGCACTCAACTGTCGCCGTGCAGAAAAATCTGTCCTCCTCCTTGAAAAAGAGTGTGTGGGTGGACAGATTGCCCTGTCCCCCAAGGTGGAAAACTACCCCACAAAACAACAAATCGCAGGCAGTGATCTGGCAGATGAAATCTTTGACCAAATCACAGAATGGGGCGTGGAGTTTGACCTTGACACAGTTGAAGCCGTGTCACGCACAGAGGACGGATTTGAGGTGAAATGTGGCTACAACACCTATCAGTCAAAGTCTGTCATTGTTGCAACAGGCGTCCATCACCGCCCTATCGGTGTTGCTCGTGAAGAAGAACTGATTGGCAAAGGCGTCAGCTACTGCGCAATCTGTGATGGAGCATTCTATCAAGGAGAGGACGTGGTTGTGATTGGTGATGCCAACACCGCACTTCAATACTCCAACCTCCTTGCAGGATATTGCAAGAGCGTTCACATCTGCACTCTGTTTGACAAGTTCTTTGGCGACAAGACACTTGTGACAAGCGTGCTGTCAAAGCCCAACGTCCGCTACACTCACAACCTTGCTCTCAAAGAGTTTGTTGGAGATGATGAGTTGACCGGATTGGTGTTTGAGGACACCAAAACACACGATAAAGTGTCAGTTGAGTGCAAAGCCGTGTTTATTTGCATTGGTCAAATTCCTCACAACGACTGCGTGAACGGGCTTGTTGACCTTGACAAATACGGCTATATCATATCAGATGAAAATTGCTTTACGTCCTGCCCCGGCGTGTTTGTCGCAGGGGATTGCAGAACCAAAAAAGTCCGTCAAGTTGTTACTGCTATGGCAGACGGCGGGGTGGCAGGATTCAACTGCTGTCAATATCTTGACACCCTCTAAAACCTGTTTTTTGGCACACTCGGTCGGTTGATAAAGGGGGCTGGATGTGCTATTATATTTTTATGGACTATTTGTTTTTTGACATAGAGTGTAGCGAGGGCAGAAGCATCTGCTCCTTTGGATATGTCCTCACGGACGAGTTTTTTTGCATAAAAGAAAAGAAGGATATTCTCATCAATCCCCAATCCTATTTCCACACGGGGCCTTGGAGCAAAAAAGCTCAAGAAAAGGACGCAGGCATATCCCTTGCATACCCTGTCAGCGAGTTTAGAGCACAACCGCCCTTCCCCGCTCTCTATGACAAAATCAAAGAGGTGTTAAAGCGTAAGGACGTGACAATTGTCACCTTCTCTGGAGACAATGATGCAAGGTTTTTGAACATTGCATGCACCCGCTATCACATGCCCTGCTTCAACTACACTTTTGTTGACGTGCAACGCATATATCAAGACCTTGAGGGGCTCAAAGATCAACTCTCTCTTGAAAAGATGCTGGCCATATTTGAGGTGGACGTTGAAGGACTTGTACAACACAAGAGCGATGATGATGCGCACATCACAATGCTTGTGACAGAAGCTCTTTGCCGTAAAACAGGCAAATCCTTGGCAGAGCTTGTCAAGGGGTCACAGCGCGCTCTCTGTCTGTCCAAAAACTTTATGCCCAAAAAGAAAAAACAAAAGACCGCAAGTGGGGCTGTCAGCGGAGAAAACAAGGTGCAAGAGACGCCTGCTCCCCCAAGAAAGACCTCACAAAAAAAGACAGACGGTGCAAAATCCAACAAAAAGCCCTCCAACCAAAGAGGCAAATACAAAAAAAGAACTCACAGGCCAAAAGCTGAAAAGGCAAACAAACAATGAAGATATGCGGATTTGAAAAATTTTCAATGGTAGATTGGGAGGGCAAAGTGGTTTGCACCGTGTTTTGTGCTGGTTGCAACTTTCGTTGCCCCTTCTGCCATAACGCATCTCTTGCCCTGTCCTCTGCCCCCGGCATCCCCGAAAGCGAGGTGTTTGACTATCTTGAAAAGCGCAAAGGTCTTGTGGACGGAGTTTGTGTGTCTGGTGGAGAGCCCACCCTCTCTCCTGACCTCAAGGACTTCATTGCAAGGATAAAGGCCCTTGGGTACAGCGTCAAGCTGGACACCAACGGCACCAATCCCAGCGTGGTAAAGGACCTTGTGGACAAGGGCCTTGTGGACTACGTGGCAATTGACGTAAAAAACAGCCCCAGCAAATATCCTATGACAACGGGAGTGGCAAGCTCACAGCTTGACAAGGTGCTTGAAACCATCAAGTTCGTGAAGGAAAGCGGTGTTGGTCACGAGTTCCGCACCACCATCATCAAGGAGTTTCACACCGACAGCGACATGGATTTCATCGCCAAGATTGTTGACGGCGCAGAGGGCTATTATCTCCAAAAATATATTGACAACGACAACTGCATCAAACACGGCTACACCCCTGTTCCAAAAGAGGAGGCAGAAAGGTGGCTTGCCAAGTTTGGCAACGTAAAAAGGCCTCATTGCGAGGATATTAATCCAAATGAAAAGACGGTCAAACGTGACCGTCTTTTTTTTGCAAGGGTTTCTTTGATAGGGAGAGAACTTATGCCCCTGCTTTTTATTCCTGTTCTTTTATTTGATTTTTGACGTAGGACTCAATCATGGCAACAAAGTCCTCGTCAGGCCCATCTGTCAAGAATTTTTCAAGATAAGCGCAAAATTCCTCAACGTACTCCGGGTGTTGCAGAAGAACTGCTACTGCTCCTTCAATTGAGGTGTCAACACCCTTTGATTCAAGATAGACCAGCACGTGTTCACAGGCGTCGCCAAGGGCAAATGCAAGGCCGACAACATCGTGATTTTCGTAGGCCGTGACAATGTCCTCTGCAAAGGCGGACATCTCCTCACAGAGAGCGCTCATCTCTGTTTCAAACTGTTGAGTGAGGGATGCCACGCAATTGTTGATGGCTTCCTCGTCATAATCCTTGAGCAATTTGTTGAGTTGCTCTGCGGTGTAGTTTGCCACGTTTTCCACGGTTTTGCCCGCTTCTTCAAGAGCAGACAAAATTTCTTCCTTTCCGCCCAATGCAATGTTCACGGACACGTTTAGTGCATTTAAAGTTGCGTTTGCGCTGATTTCGCCTTGGAGCAACTGGTTGATTGCGGTCTGCAAATTTTGGTCGTCATTGCAAGCAACAACCTTGACTGTTCCGCCTGCTTTCAAATATCCAAGGTCTGCTGACACTTCAATGATTGTGTTGAAAGCATCTTCAACGTCCATGCCTGAGAGGTCTATGCCAAGGAGCACGACTGCTCCGTCCTCGTTGAGCGCCTCAACTTCAATGACCTTGCCCTCATCATCAACCTCCATGCCAAAAGAGGGGTTGATGTCCAAGGACACGTAGGTTGGTGCGTTGACCACTTGAGGCGTGTTTGTGGCAGGCCCGTCTGTTCCATTGGGCATATTGGCAAAGTGCACGCCAAGTCCTGCGCCAAGTCCTACACACACAATGAGGCAGGTTGCCACAAGTCCCCAAATGGCCTGCTTGGGCATTTCAAAGCGCTTTTTGACTCTTGCTCTTTTTTCACTTTGAGGAGTCCCAACAGAACTTGCCACTCTTTCCTTAAAGGAGTTGTCTGGCAAAACTGCGCTTGCTTCTTCTACTATATTGTCAATTATATTACGCTTGCTCATTTTGCCCTCCGTTTAGATACTGTTTTAATTTTTTTATTGATTTTGCATATCTGTGACTTACCGTTGAGGTTGGCATATCAAGGATCTTGCCGATTTCTCGTCTGTTGTACCCTGCCACTGCGTACATAATCAAGATTTGATAGTCTGTGTCATCAAGGAGCTGTCTTGCCGTCCCAAGCAGTCCAAAGCTGTCTTCATCGGGCATATTGCACTCGCCGTACTGATGCCCGTCATCTGCAAAGTCCGTGAGCACGTCACGCTTTGACCTATTGTAGGCGTTGATGGCAAGGCGCTTTGCAATGGTGGTGAGCCACGCCACAAAGTGAGTGTCATCCTCGTACTCGTCAAGGTGTTGCACCGCTTTGACGTAGGCGTCCTGAGTGACGTCCTCCGCCCTCTCCTTTGAGCGCAGAATTGAGAACACAACCAAATACACCACCTTGTAGGTGTTGTCATAGATATAATCAAAGGCCGACTTGTCGCCCCTTTTAAACTTTCGTACTGCCCTTGCGAGCATATCTTTGGTCATAAGTTCTCCTACATATACAACAACATTGCAGGCAATCTCGCCAACAAAATTTGTCCTTTTATAAAAACTCCGTGAAGATTTTTCACGGAGCGGGTTTTATTCTTTTGAAGTTTCCTCTGTCACTTGAGGGGGCGTGTCCACCTTCTTGGGCTGCTCTTTTTTTGGTTTTGGTTTTTTGTCAAATCTGGCATAGCGCAGGTTTTTGCTCATGCTGTCCGTGACGTCGTTGATTGCCACAAAAGCAAGGGGGTCTATGCTTTGGATGATCTCCTTGAGTTTGGCCACCTCAAAGCGATTGATGACGCAGTATATGATGGTTTTGTTGGCTTTGGAGTAATAGCCCTCTGCGTCAAGCACGGTGACGCCACGGCCGAACTCGGCGCTGAGCGCCTCTGCAACGGCGTCAAAGTGATCGGTGATGATGAAGGCGGACTTGGCCTTGTCAAAGCCGTCAACCACAAAGTCAACCGCTTTAAGACCGCAAGCATATGCAATGATTGAGTACAGGGCAAGGAGCCATCCTCCCATCACTGCCCCTGCAATGATATAGAGCACGGCATTGTAAATCATGACAAACGTGCCAATGGACAGATTCAGCTTTTTGGCAAACAGAACCCCCAAAACCTCAACGCCGTCAATTGCTCCTCCAAAGCGGATTGTAAGGCCACTGCCCACGCCGGAGATTATGCCTCCAAACACGGCACACAACAAGACTTCGTCTTGAACAACGGGAGAGCCCAATGAAAAGTCAAGCCCAAACACGTCTTGATAAAGCCATGCAAAGAGGGAGTAAATGCCAATTGCGTACAATGAATAAACAATGAAAGGAAGCCCCAACTTTTTGAAGCCCAATATGAAGAAAGGAAAGTTGAGGATGACAAGGAATATACTGAGGTTCAAAGGAGTGACTTGGCTGAGGAAAAATGAGGTGCCTGAAAAACCTCCGTCATAAAGTCCTACGGGGGTGAGGAACAGAGTCACGCCTGTGGCGTTGATTACACCTGCCAACGTCAAAAACAGAAAGTTGACGTAGTGCAGTTTTTTCAGCTCATTCTTGAATTTTTCAAAGACTGCCTTTGATTTCATTTTTGTTCCATCCAATCGTTTGAGGTGGGATTGTTGCGGAAAGCAAGTATCTTTGCC
The DNA here is from genome assembly GCA_017500745.1 of Clostridia bacterium. GTDB lineage: Bacteria > Bacillota > Clostridia > Christensenellales > CAG-917 > RGIG4097. The sequence continues at coordinate 6,869 of JAFVYE010000087.1, forward strand.
GCCTCATCCGATTCAATATATCCTGCCTTTTGTGCCACACACACCACGTCATCAAGAGAGGTCAAGCTGACGTTTTTCACCCCTGCTTGCGCCATGTTGTCTATGCCCTTTTTCATGCCATAAGTGAAGATGCTCACCATGCCAAGCACTTCTGCCCCAGCACCACGCAACACCTCAACAACTTCAAGAGAACTCTTGGCCGTGGACACAAGGTCCTCAACCACAACAACCTTTTGCCCTGCTTTGAGCTCCCCTTCAATGCGCTTGTTGGACTTGTCCCTTGCGCCCATGCGAACGTAACCCATGGGGATGTCAAGGATATGTCCAACGATTGCGGCGTGAGGTATGCCGGCTGTTGCTGTGCCAATCAAGATTTCTGCCTGTGGATAATGCTCTTTGACGCATTTTGCAAGCTCTTCCTCCACGATTTTGCGGAGAGAGGGGGCTGTGAGCGTAAGGCGATTATCGCTGAAAACAGGGCTTTTTATGCCACTTGCCCACACAAATGGATCATTTACGTTCAGTTTGACTGCCCCGATATCCAATAGGCCTTTTGCAATTTGTTCTCTCATATTTCACCAATCAAAATTATTGGTCCGTCTGTGTTGTCAACCTATTATAACACAAATATATTATATATTCAAATACTATTTTCTTCCTTAAAACCCACTGAAAAAATGAAAAACGAAAATCATCAAGCGTGAAAGCGAAAATACAAGTGAACGTGCAAAATGAAAAGGCGCTCAACCGAGTGCCTTTTGTTTAAATTTTATTTCCGTTTGCTTTATACCATTCTGTGCAAATCTCTTTGTGAACAGCCTGAAAATACTGTGCAATCTCTTGCCTTTCTTCTTTGGTTAGCAAAGGGAAAAACTTTTCTAATATATCACTATCACCACGAGTCAAACGCACACTTGTCCTAAAATAAAAGATTCTCCCACTCTCATTTTTCGCCATAGTGTAGAAATTGATGGCAGTTAAACATTCCCAGGGAGCCTCCATGTGAGCAGTTGCGGACGCAAACACAAAAGTGTAATCCCCAAAAGCATATACGTCGTGCACCATGTCATTCCGTTGTCTTCTTAATATTTGTTCTGTTTCTTTGCTTACGTCATGCACGAAATCTCCAACTTCATACTTTGTGAAATCTTTTTGGCGCAATCTGCTGTGTTGTGGTATGCCGGCTAAAATGGTTGTCGCTTTGATTTGACGTCCATTGAATGACCTGTCAAGTTCATCAGCAGAATATTCGGACAATAACAGATCTTTTTTTTGTTCAAAAATTTCTTGTATCTTGTCTGCCGTCATTTCAATTACTGTGTTATCCTTAAAAATCAACCTTGGCGTGTGTTTGTAGTCTTCATCTTCAAAATACTCCCCGAGGTCAACCCATTCAAATCCACCAAATGAAAATTCTGTTTTAATCAAAAATTGATGGAATGCGCTGTTTTTGATTGCTCTTTCGAGTGTCATATTTTCCTCTGAACCATCATCGCACGCCACAAAACCTATGCAGGCAACTGCAAGAAGGAGCAATATCATCAAAATTGAGATTGTCTTTTTCATAGCACACCTCCATGATTTGGTAAGCATATTTTACCAATCAAAATTATTGGCCCGTCTATGTTGTCAACCTATTATAACACGAATATATTGTATATTCAAATATTATTTTTTGTTAAACATCCTAAATCAAAGCAAACAAAAACGGCGCATTTAGCGTGTTATCCTTAACGGAGAACACGCAATGAATTGCAACCTTGCGGTTGCGTGAATTGAAAGCCGTGCTTTCGTGAATTGCCTGCGGCATGAATTGTGCCTTGCGGCACATTGGTTGCAATTCAATTCATGGAGCGAAGCGAGAATTCATGGCAAAGCCAATTCATGATGCGTCAGCATCAATTCATCAATAAAGCAAAACAAAAACGGCGCATTTCTGCGCCGTCTTTTTGGTTTGTATTTGGTTTGTATAAGGATTATGCTTCTACGAGTTGAGGTTCTGCGTCCTCTTTTTCTGCTTCTTCCTTTTCAAGCTCTTCACGCTTCTTTTCAATGTGTGCGTTGATGACGCCGATTGCAAAGATCATGACGAGTGACACTGCGCCAAAGATGTAAAGGAGGTTGCGGAGTGACATAAGACCACAGATGGTGACAAGCAGGTTGCCTGATTCAAGCCACGTCATATATTGATATCCGAGGAAACCATATTGGATGGCTTGAGGCACGAGGGCGATGCCGATTGCACCGTTGTCTGCAACGTAGAGGTGGAGATAAAGCTTTTGACCATCGGTTGCTTCAACGATGACTTTGTTGGTGAGGCCTTCGTTCAAGAGTTCCTCAATGTTTCCACTTTGTCCGCTGAGGATACCGCCAATGCCACCAATCATGTCAAGGATAGCGCCGATGTCGTCACCGAGGAGTCCGCCAAGATCAAGCTCTGCAAGAGGCATGGGATCTCCAAGCATATCAAGGACACACCAGTTGATGATTGCGTCAACGTGGCCTGTTTCATATGCGTAATAGTGGTTGCCATCGCTTGCTTGGAAGAGCTCAAGACCTCTGCCGTTTTCGTCATAGTCGCCGGTGTACTCGTCTGCGATTTCGGGCATATAGAGATAGGTCATAAATCCATCGTAGTCAATGATTGTTTGTCCATCCTCTGCATAGACAGGTTGTGTGTAGGTGTAGCTGTCGTTGAGGATGAGGCGGATGACCACGGGGATTGTCATACGGTTGGACGTTGCATAGCCAAGACCTGAGTCATCATTGAAGGGGAGATATCCGTCCATATCCATTGATGCATAGTTCTTGCCATAGATCCATGTCATTCTGTCATTGCCGGTGGTTGCAAGTGCGCCAAGGCCGTTGGTCTTGAAGCCCTCTTCGCAGAGTTTTTCATAGGTTGCTGAATATTGCTCAACAAGGGCAAGGCAGAATGCCTTTCTTTCCACGCTGTTGTTGAGAGCAAAGTCATAGTCCATGAGGATATAGCTGTTGTAGATGAAGTCGTAGAGCTCTCTGTCAAGATCTGAGGTGTACTCAAAGTCTTGGTTGCCGTCAAACCAGAATTCAAAGAAGGTTTCATCTTCTGCTTCATCCTTGTAGACGTCTGTGTAGTACTCAACTGCTGCGGTGAAATCGCTGTCGGGATCTTCATATAGATCTTTGAACGTGACGTAAGCAAGTTCGCCATCATAGTTGCCGTTGACAAGGTTCAAGCGGACAAATTGACGGGTGTAACCCTTGATTGTTTCTGCTTGATCAACGCCGTTGTTATAGACGTCTTCAACGTAGAGGGTGTTTGAGGTTGCTTTTGCAATTACGTCAGGAAGCACCACGTCAAAGGCAAGGCCAAAGACACCGGTGAGGACGATACAGCAGATGAGCAAGGATGCCGTTCTGCGCATTGCATTGTGTTTGCGTCTGCCACGAGGGCTATTGACTGCAAGTGCAACGATTGCAAAGATGATGAGGAAGAGTCCTGCCACCACTGCACCAACGTAGGGCCAGAAGGAGTAGAAGGATACGCCTTCTGCTGTTTTCATGCAAATGAGGAATGCAAGTGCAACGATGACGGGGAATGTCAAGAGATAGCACAGTGCCTTGACAAATCCAAGGCCGACAAAGCGCTTTTGCTTCTTTGTTGCTTTCTTATTCTTTGCCATAATTATGCCACCTCCTTGTTATTTTCATCGGCTTTATCGGCTTTTTTGCCCTTCTTTGCTTTTTTGCCTTTGCTGGGGTCAATCTTGCCGGTTGCCCAGAGGATTTCTCTGTCTGCTGCAATGTAGCTCATCATTGTGAAGAAGAGGATAAATGCTGCAAAGGTCATGAGCATATCTCTTACAATGAGGATTGAGTACATTGTGGGTTGATATTCAAGGTCTGTTTGAAGTTGCTTGACTGCGGTGAGGTTTTGGAGTCCGTGTGACTCTGCATAGTTGCCGCTGCCAAGAGATCCACCAATAAGTCTGCTTCCGCAGAGATAGCCGTGGAGACCGCCTTCATATTCTGCTCTCTTATATTTTGCGTATGCTTCTTGATATGCCATGATTGCTGCATCTGTTTCATCTTCGGGATCAAGATCTTCATTCACGTAGAAGTCATATACGGGAGCAAGGACGGGAGAGGTGTACCAGTAGAGGTTTTCAAGAAGCCCTGCGAGCATGTTTTCAAGGCCTGTAAGACTGTTGTCATCTGCTTTTGCTTCAAGACCGATCATGGTGATGATCTCTGCAAGCATATTGTTGGAGATGCCAAGGGATGAAATGAGCTTTTTCACTGTTGCCACTGAGAAGTTGTCGTCAAGATCAATTGTGACGTCAGGTTGTCCACCGGGGAGGTCCTTGAGGACGATTTGGAGGTTGCCTGACCATGCAATTGCAAGCTTGATGTTGACAAGGTCAGTGAGTTGTGCGCTGAGGAATGCAAGGGTTTCGGGCATATTGCCAAGCACCATTCCAAGAATTTGACCAACTGAGAATGAAAGTCCGCCAGAAACAACCATGTTGATGATGGGGAAAAGTTCCTCAAGAAGCTTTGCACTGCCAAGGGCGCCACCAAGCTCACCAAGGACTCTGTTGAGTTCATCAACGGTGAGTGAGTAGTCTGCTGCCATTGCATTTTCTCTTCCCCAAAGGAAGATGTCCTCTTCGGTTGCTTCTGCGCCGGTGTATCTTTCTTCACGGCGTGCTGCTGCCTCTGCTTCAATTTCTGCACGGAATTCTGCTTCGTTTGCCTTGCCTGTTGCCTTGAAGAGTGCCTTCATATCTTCTTGTGATTGATAGTAATCTTCAAGGATGCGGAGTGCAACGTCAAGACTGTAGATGTAGCCGTCTGCCAACATACCGTTTTTGTTGTAATATGCTTCGCCGTAGACGCCTTCGCTCTTTTCATAGACGACCTTGTTGCCGTCATACCAGACGTAGCATTCCACGTTTTCGCTTGCGTCAGGAGAAACTGCTTGGGTGTAATGGACTGAGTAGAAGTTGCCGAAGACTTCCACAGGATTTTCGCCGTACATATTTGTCAACACCAAGGAATCTGCCCAGACTTTGTTGAAGTCACCGGGCTCGCCCTTTGCTTCGTTTCTGATGAGGATGTGGTCATAGCTGTCCACCACGCCGTCTGCGTTGTAGTCGTAACCAAAATCATCGTAGTAGAGTGCTTCATTGGTGAAGTTGGCTGCGTTGCCACCCTTGAATGAACCATACATGGGGATGTTGTACACTTTGAGATATTGCTCAACCGTGTTCTTCAAGGTGTCTGTCAATGAAGTCTTCATTGAAAGGCCGTTGTTGCCTGCTGCACTTGTGTGGGTGCGATAGTAGGACAATTGATAGTTGTAGTCCTTGACCACCACGCCTTCTGCCACCTCGGTTGCAAGTGTTTCAAGCTTTGCGGTGTAGATTGCATCAATTGCAAACATAGGCACGAGAAGGACGATGAGCATGATTGCCACCACAACCATGGCTCTCGTACGTCTGTTTTTGATTGCAAATTTGCAGATGATTTGCACAAGGCCAATTACCAGCCAAACTGCAAGTGCAATCCAGATTGCGTACATTGCGGGGGCTGAAAGCAGTGACTTAATTGAAGTAAACAAACCTTCGCCGTAATCTCCCATGAAGGGATTGTGTCCGATGTTGGACATGGTGAGGGTGAATACTGCAAGAAGGAACACGGGAAGGCCCAAGCAATAGTAAACAACTTTCAGCGTGCGGAAAAGTTTAGCTTTTTTAACTCGTTGCTCCATAATATTCTCCTTTTTCATATCAAGTGTGTCGGGGCTTTCGCCTGCGCGACACAGACTTAGGTTGATACATAAATAATTATCTTACACATTATACCACACGCACAAAAACATTTCAATACACATTTTAATGTTTTTTATCAATCCCCTATTTTGTGTAGAAAACCAACAAAAACCACAAAAAGACCAATTAACTTGTATTGCAATTCCATTGAAAAGTGGTATAATATTTCCATAACATTCGCTTTAAGCGACCGATTTGGGAGGAAATATGTCTTATATTGCAGAAGTCATTGAGCAAACAAAATTGAAAAATCCCGGTCAACCTCAATTTATGCAAACAGTTGAGGAAGTGCTTGGCTCAATCGCCCCCGCAGTTGAACAGAATGAAAAGAAACTGCGCAAAAACGTCATTTTGGAACGTCTTGTTGAGCCCGACCGTCAAATCATCTTCCGTGTTCCTTGGATGGATGACAACGGCGTGTATCACGTCAACACCGGATATCGTGTCCAATTTAACAACGCAATCGGACCTTACAAGGGTGGCCTCCGCTTCCAAAAGGACGTCAACCTTGACACAATGAAGTTCCTTGCATTTGAACAAACCTTCAAAAACAGTCTTACCTCACTCCCCATGGGCGGTGGTAAGGGTGGTAGTGACTTTGACCCCACCGGCAAGAGCGATGATGAAATCATGCGTTTCTGCCAAAGCTTCATGAACGAACTCTATCGTCACATCGGTCCCAACATGGACGTCCCCGCAGGTGATATGGGTGTTGGCGGAAGAGAAATTGGCTATATGTTTGGTCAATACAAAAAGATCGTGGGCGACTATGAAAACGGCGTCCTCACAGGCAAAGGCCTCTCCTACGGCGGAAGTCTTATTCGCCCTGAAGCAACCGGCTTTGGCGCAACCTACTTCCTTGACGAAGTGTTGAAGCACGAAGGTCAATCCATTGAAGGAAAGACATTCTGTCTTTCTGGCTTCGGCAACGTGGCATGGGGCGCATCAAAGAAGATTGACGAGCTGGGTGGCAAGGTTGTCACACTCTCCGGCCCCGATGGATACGTCTACGACCCCGATGGCGTCACCGGCGAAAAGATTGACTATCTCCTTGAAATGCGTGCATCCAACCGCAACAGAGTCCAAGACTACTCCGACAAGTTCGGTTGCGACTTTGTGGCAGGCAAAAAGCCCTGGGGCAACGTCAAGGCAGACATCTATATGCCCTGCGCACGTCAAAACGAAATCCTTCTTGACGATGCAAAAGCAATGGTTGCACTGGGTGTGCCCATCCTCAACGAAGTGTCAAATATGCCCACCACCAACGAAGCACTTGCCTACTTGCAAGCACACGGCGTCTTGGTCACACCTTCAAAGGCAGTCAACGCAGGCGGTGTTGCAACAAGCGGTCTTGAAATGAGCCAAAACAGCGAGCGTCTTTCATGGCAAGCAGAGGAAGTTGACAGACAACTCAAAAACATCATGAAAGGCATCCACGATCAAATCTGTGACGCCCTTGAAACATACGGTCTCCCCTACAACCCCGTTGCAGGTGCAAACCTTGCAGGTTTCAAAAAAGTTGCAGACGCAATGCTTGCACAAGGCATCTACTAAAAACAGGTGTTCTAATCAGCTCAATATATCAAAAACGGCGCTCGTTGGGCGCCGTTTTTTAGTACACAAAAATATTGACTTTGCACCGTTGCCGTGATATAATTGTTAAAAATCTTGATTTTTATGGAGGCAGTTATGAAGCACATCACAACATTGAAAACCCGTGACCTTTGCAAGAGCGCACAAAACGGTGGCTGTGGCGAATGCCAAACCTCATGCCAATCTGCATGCAAAACCAGCTGTGGCATCGCAAACCAAAAGTGCGAAAGCACCAAAAAGAACTAATCAGCAACTCTATCTGCACAAGCTTATGGCACGTGCATAGGAAATTTTGTCCACACAGGATAAAACGTGGCACACTAAATTCACCTACCACGTGAAAGTAGTGTGCTTTTTAGTTTATTTGACAAATGATTCATCAATTCAAACAATCAGGTCTTGGGGTTGTTGTTGACGTATTTTCTGGTGCAATCCACCTCGTTGACGACTTGGCCTATGACCTCATTTCAATGTACGAGTCCTCCTCAAAGGACCAAATTGTTGACACTCTCGCAGACAAATACTCTCACGAGGGCGTTTGCCGTGAAGAAATTGAGGAGTGCTACCATGACGTCACCTCCTTGAAAGAGGATGGAAAGCTGTTTTCTCCCGACACTTTTGCCTCAATTTCAACAAAGTTGAAAGAAAAAACTTCCGGCGTTGTAAAAGCGCTTTGTTTGCACGTGGCTCACTCTTGCAACCTCAACTGCTCCTACTGCTTTGCCTCCCAAGGCAAATACTCTGGCGAGCGTGCCATCATGAGCGAGGAAGTGGGCAAGCGTGCCCTTGATTTCCTCATTGAAAACTCCGGCACACGTCACAACCTTGAGGTTGACTTCTTTGGCGGAGAGCCCCTAATGAATTTTGACGTTGTCAAAAATCTTGTGGCATACGCAAGACAACGTGAAAAGGAAACTGGCAAAAACTTCCGCTTTACTCTGACAACCAACGGCGTGCTCATTGATGATGACGTCATTGACTTTGCCAACCGTGAAATGAGCAACGTGGTGCTCTCACTTGACGGCAGAAAGGAAATTCATGACCGCTTCCGTGTTGACTACGCAGGCAAAGGCAGTTTTGACAAAATCGTGCCCAAGTTCCAAAAGCTTGTTGAAGCACGTGGTGGCAAGGACTACTATATGCGTGGCACGTTCACTCACGCCAACCCCGACTTTGTCAACGACATCCGCACCATGCTTGACCTTGGGTTCAACGAGCTCAGCATGGAACCCGTGGTTTGTGCTCCCGATGATCCCTCTGCCCTCACGGACGGCGACCTTGAAATTGTCATGAAGCAATATGAGGAGCTTGCTCATCTCATGCTTGAAAGACGCAGTCAAGGCAAGCCCTTCACCTTCTATCACTACATGATTGATCTCAGCGGTGGCCCTTGCATCTACAAGAGAGTGTCCGGCTGTGGCAGTGGCACAGAGTACATGGCAGTCACCCCTTGGGGCGACCTCTACCCTTGCCATCAATTTGTTGGAGATGAAAAGTTTAAGCTTGGCGACATCTACAACGGTGTCACCAACACCGACCTCCAAAACGAGTTCAAAAAGTGCAACGTCTATGCCCATCCCGAGTGTAGCGACTGCTGGGCAAAGCTCTATTGCTCTGGTGGATGTGCCGCCAACGCATATCACGCAACCGGCTCAATCACAGGCATATATGAAAGTGGATGCAAGCTGTTCCGCAAGCGTATGGAGTGCGCCATTTTCATTGAAGCAATCAAGTCCATTGAGGAGTAAAATGAACACCCCCATCACCACCTTTGTAAAAAACTACGCCCTTTCATCATCCGTGCGTTTGCATATGCCCGGACACAAGGGCGTTTCTCTTTTTGGTGGGGAGCTTTATGATATAACCGAGGTTGACGGCGCAGACGTTTTGTACTCTGCAAAAGGCATCATCCTTGAAAGTGAGATGAACGCAACTGCCCTCTTCGGCAGTGCAAAAACCCTCTATTCAACAGAGGGCTCATCTCTGTCAATAAGGGCAATGATGCACCTTGTCAAAACCTATGCTTTGTCCACAAATCGTGATGCAAAAGTGATTGCCTATCGCAATGCGCACAAAACTTTTGTGTCGGCATCTGCACTCGCTGGAGTTGACGTCAAATGGTTGTATTCAACCGAAAACAGCATTTTAAGTTGCAAAATTGACCTGTCAACCCTTGAAAGTGCAATTATAAATGAAAATCCCGTGGCCGTTTACGTCACCTCGCCCGACTATCTTGGTCACATTGAGGACGTCAAGTCGTTGGCGGACGTCTGCCATCGTCACGGGGTGTTGCTCCTTGTTGACAACGCTCATGGAGCATATCTCAAATTTGCAAAAGACGGGGCTCATCCCCTTGATCTTGGGGCGGATCTTGTGTGCGACAGCGCCCACAAAACCTTGCCTTGTCTTACGGGCTCGGCCTATCTCCACGTGGGCAAAACTGCTCCTGACTTTTTCAAGGACAATGCCGAAAACGCCCTGTCCTTGTACGCAAGCACAAGCCCGTCTTATCTCATTTTGCAGTCACTTGACAACTTCAACAAGCTGATTACAGACACGACCTCCTACTTTGACAACACGGCACGTCTTGTTGAAGGATTAAAGGCCAAACTTGCCTCGCTCAACTATGACGTTGTTGGCAATGAACCTCTCAAAATCACCCTTGCCACAAAGAGCTTTGGCTATCTTGGAGGGGAGGTTGCGTCCATCCTCAAAGACGGTGGCGTTGTGGTTGAATTTGCAGATGATGATTACGTCACAATGATGTTTTCTCCCTGCAACACCCACCTTGACTTTGAAAGGACCGAGAGCGCACTCACGGCTCTTGCACCCAAAAAGTCAATCCTCACCACGCCCCCTCACTCCCCTATTTTGAAGCAAGGCATGCCCCCAAAGGAAGCAATTTTTGCCCCCTGTGAATCCGTGGCAGTAAAGGACTCTTTGGGCAGAATTTTGTCCTCTCCCACGGTGTCCTGCCCCCCTGCGATACCTGTGGCAGTCTGTGGCGAAATCATTAATGAAGATGCCGTGAAGTGCTTTGAATATTACCATATAAACACAATCCTTGTGGTCAAGGAATAATCTGATAAAAATCAAAAAGGAAAATACTATGGGCAAAACAACCAAAAAGGTGGCAAAAAAGGCCGCCAAAAAGGCAGTGAAAAAGGCCTACAAGAAAAACCCTAAAGCATTTGTCATCTCTCTTGTCGCCATCGTATTTGTGGTGGCAATCGCCGTGGCTGTGCTTTACTTTGGATTCCCCGAAAAGTGGGATATGATCATAGATATGATCGTTGTGGGCAATGGCCCCAACAACAGCAGTGGGGACAGCACCCTCCAAAGAGGTGATGGCGAACTCCAAATTCACTTTGTCAACGTTGGACAGGGCGATTGCATATTGATTCTGTTCCCAGACGGCAAGGAGATGCTCATTGACTGCGCCAACTACAATGACAATGGCGAAATCAGGACGCAAACCCTTGGCTATCTTGACAACTACATCACAGACGGCCAAATAGATTATCTCATGGTCACTCACGGAGATAGCGACCACATCTATTTTATGGATGAAGTCCTCTACGCCTACGACGTGGACAATATCTATATGCCCTTCATTTTGGCAGAGCCTA
>JAFVYE010000088.1 GCA_017500745.1 Clostridia bacterium
CCACCTACGTAGACGTCAAATACAAAGGTGGGCTTGTGGGAGGGACCAGATTGAGAAACAAGCTGGTATCTCACTTCAACACCGTTTTTGAGCGCGTACTCGTTGAGGCGTGATTTTGCGTCAAATTCCTCCTCAAGAGTGTCGGCAAAGTCTACGGCCTCTTGGAGCATATCAAGAACAAATTTCTTGGCGGGCTCCATGCCTCCGTCAAGATAGATTGCACCAACAATTGCCTCAAAAAGATCGCACTTGACCGAGTCGTTTTGATAGACCTTGTGACGTCTTTCGCCAATGCCAAATTGCATAAATTCCGTTAATCTAACGCGCCCAATTGCATCTGCCAAGGGTTGCTCGCTGACAATTGACGCACGGCGCTTTGTAAGCTCGCCCTCGTTGACGGTGGGGTTGTCAACCATCAGCTTTTCGGCAATGACAAAGTCAAGAATGCTGTCACCAAGAAACTCCAAGGTTTGATAGTTTTCTGTGACCGCACTCTTCAAAGACGGGTGGGTGAATGCACGGATAATGAGTGACTTGTCCGTGAAAACGTAGCCGATTATCTCTTCAATTTCGTTGACCTTTACGTTATTGAACATCTCTTGTTATGCCTTGTTTAATTAGGTCGGGAAGCCCTGCTTCAGACAGCTTCTTTGCCATGATGATTGATGCAGAAACTGACTTGGACTTGCTACTACCGTGGGTTTTGACAATCACCTTGTTGCATCCAAGGAACACTGCTCCACCTTGTGCATTGTAGTCAAGCTTGCGCTTTACAACTCTCAACACGGGCTTCAAAAGGAGATAGCCAAGCTTCATGCGGAGGCCACCGCTCATGATGCCGTCTGTGAGAATTGAGAAAATTGCTCCTGCTGTGCCTTCTGCGGACTTCAATGCAATGTTGCCGTTGAAGCCGTCTGTGACAACAACGTCATAGTCGCCGCTGAGGATCTCTCTTGCCTCGCAGTTGCCTGCAAAATTGAGGGTTGGATCCTCCTTCAAAAGCGCAAAGGCCTCTTGATTGAGCTCGGTGCCCTTGTGATCCTCTGTGCCGTTTGAAAGGAGTGCTATACGAGGGTTTTCAACCCCAAGCATACTCTTTGAAAACGCGCTGGCCATAATGCCGAAATGGTGCAAGTTGATTGCTTTGCAATCAATGTTGGCTCCGCAGTCACAAAGAACAACCTTTTTGTCCCCTTTGACTGTGGGAAGCATAGGCGCAAGTGCGGGGCGTGAAATGCCTTTGATTCTGCCCACTTTCATAAATGCGCCCACAAGGACTGCCCCAGTTGAACCGGCAGACACAAGACCACCAACTTCTGCGTCAGATGCCACTCTGTCAAAGGCCTTGACAAGTGAACTCTCCTTTTTCTGCTTGATGGCGGTGGTGGGAGTGTCATCGTTTGTGATGACGTCCTTGGCGTCCACAAGTTCAATTCTGCTCTTGTGTTGGCTGGCATCAATTGAGGCAACGTCAATCTTGTCAAGGTCCCCAACCAAGATGACCTCAACAGACTTGTCCTCTTCCAGCGCTTCAAGCACGCCTTTTACTATTTCTTCGGGGGCGTAGTCGCCACCCATTGCATCAACAACAATTTTGTAATTCATAATACACAAAAAGAGAGCGATTGCTCGCTCTCTAATCAGTTTTTGTTATTTTTCTTCGTTCTTGCTTATGACTTGTTCGCCATCATAGTATCCGCATTTGGGGCAGACAACGTGGCTCTTCTTCAATTCGTGGCATTGAGGGCATTCAACAAGACCGGGGGTTGAGAGTCTGTTCTTCCAGTTTGCAAAACGGGAATTTGTTTTTGAATGAGAAATTTTATTTTTGGGTAGTGCCATATCTATATCCTCCGCATAGTATTCATATTATTTTGCTTGTATGATTATAGAGAATAATCACACTCTTGTCAAATGATTTGCGAAATTTCTTATTTTTAGAGGTTTTCAACAAGTTGTTTTGTTTCTCTTGCGATTGAAAGCTCCTCATTTGTGGTGGCAACAAGGACTTTGACCTTGCTGGTGGCCTTTTGAATTTCGTAGATGCCTGCATCATATCCGCTGACGTACTTCTTGTTGAGTTCGGGATCAAGTTCAACACCAAGATATTCCATGTCTCCTGCGACAAGCTGACGCATGATGTCGCTATGTTCGCCAATGCCACCTGTGAATGCGATTGCATCAACGCCGTTCATTGCTGCTGCAAATGCGCCAACGTACTTTTTGATGCGATATCCTGCTGACGTGATTGCGATGGTTGCCTTGTGGTCCCCTGCTTTCATCTTGGGTTCAAGGTCACGCATGTCTGAGCTGAAGTCTCCGCTGAGACCATACATACCGCATTTCTTGTTGAGGTAGGTGACCATCTCGCCCATGTCCTTGCCAAGCTTTTTGCCAAGATATTCAACTGCGCCTGCGTCAATGTCGCCAGAGCGTGTGCCCATGATAAGACCTTCAAGAGGTGTGAAGCCCATTGTGGTGTCAACGCACTTGCCTGCGTTTACTGCTGACAAACTGCTTCCGTTGCCAAGGTGGCAGACAATGATTTTTGCGTTGGGGTTGCCAAGATATTTGGCAACTTCGCCAGAAACAAACTTGTGGCTTGTGCCGTGGAAGCCGTATTTGCGGACCTTGTAGTTTTCATAGTCCTCGTAACGAATGCCGTACATATATGCCATTTGAGGAATGGTGCTGTGGAAGGTTGTGTCAAACACCGCAACCATGGGCTTGCCGGGCATGACTTGCTCACATCCTCTGATGCATGCAACGTTGCCGGGGTTGTGGAGGGGGGCAAGATCGCTGTTTTTGTCGCATACTGCAACAACGTTTTCATCAATTACAACTGAAGTTGTAAAGTCCTCGCCACCATGGACCACTCTGTGTCCAACTGCGGACACTTCGTCCACTGATGTGATTGCGCCGTATTCCTTGTCAACAAGTGCCTTGAGAACAAGCTCAAGTGCCTCTTTGTGTGTGGGCATATCTTGGGTGATGACAAGCTTTTTGCCGTCTGCTGTCTTTTGGGTGAGCATGCCACCTGTTGCGGTGATTCTCTCACAGATGCCGGTGAGAAGTGCTGTTTCGGTGGTCATGTCAATGAGTTGATATTTGAGGGATGAACTGCCTGCATTGAGAACAAGAACTTTCATATTTATCTCCTTATTTTACGCTTTGAAGTGCTGTGATTGCTGCGGTTGCTGCAATATCCTCTGCGGTGCATCCGCGTGAGAGGTCGTTGACGGGGAGTGCAAGGCCTTGCATGACAGGGCCAACTGCCATGAAGTTGCCAAGACGTTGTGCAATCTTGTAGCCAATGTTGCCTGCGTCAAGATTGGGGAACACAAAGACGTTTGCCTCCCCTGCTACCGTGCTTGTGGGGGCCTTTTGCTTGCCTACGCTGGGCACCAGTGCTGCGTCAAATTGCATCTCGCCGTCCACGTTGATTTCGGGGTGCTCTGCCTTGACCTTTTCATATGCCATACGCACCTTGTCCACTGCTTCGTGGTTTGCACTGCCCTTTGTTGAGAAGCTGAGCATTGCAATCTTGGGGTCAATGCCAATGATGTTTTTTGCGCTGTCGTTGGCTGAAACAACGATGTCTGCAAGTTGGTCAACGGTGGGATAAGGGATGACTGCGCAGTCTGAGAAAATGTAGGCGGGTGCGCTGTCGTATTTGAATCCGTCCTCGGGAGGAATCATGACAAAGCAACTTGACACGCTGTTGATGCCGGGTGCGGGCTTGACAACTTGGAATGATGCTCTCAACACGTCTGCTGATGAGAACACTGCTCCTCCAACAACACCGTCAACGTCCCCGCGTTTGAGGGCTACGCATGCGTAAAACATATTGTTGGTGCTGACGATTTTTTCTGCGGTTTCAAGAGTCATACCCTTTGACTTGCGGAGCTCGTAAAGAGTTTCTGCATACTGTGCGGTCTTGGGGCTGGTTGCAGGATTTTCAAAAACAACGCCTGTAAAATCAACTTCGGGGAAGTTGGCTTTGGCCTCATCTTCGTTGCCGATGAGAACCACTTTGCAGATGCCTTGCTTTGTGAGCATTTCTGCTGCCTTGCATGCACGAGGGTCAAAACCTTCTGCAAGTGCAATGGTCTTGCCAAGTGCTGCTGCTCTTTGCATCAAGTTGTCAAGAAATTTGGACATATCTGTATCTCCTTGGGGTTATAATCGTTAAACGGTTGATTTTCTTTGAAAAACCTTTATAATTATAGTAAATTAATCAAAATAAATCAACACAAAACGGCAAAATGAATGAAATTCATTAAAACTATTTTCCGCAAAGTGTGGTTTTGGAAGGCAAAGTGAAAATTGTAGCCATAATTGCAGAATACAATCCCCTCCACAACGGACATTACAAGCAAATCCGCAAAGCCAAACGTGAAGTCGGTGCGGACATCCTTGCCGTTGTCATGAGTGGCAGTTTTACAGAGCGTGGCGACGTGTGCGTTGCAGACAAATATACCCGTGCAAAATGGGCAATTGAGGCGGGGGCTGACGTGGTCATTGAACTGCCCACCGTATACACCCTGTCAAACGCTCAATTCTTTGCAGAGGGCGCATTGAAAACCTTGTCTATGCTTGGAGAGTTTACTCTCTGCTTTGGCACAGAAACTGAGGAGCTCAACGACCTCAGCATGGTGGCGGAGTTTATGGCAAGTGAGTCCAACGATATGTCACGTATGCTCAAAAACTTTTTGTCCGAGGGATACTCTGTGGCAAAATCACGCACCCTTGCCCTCAACCTCATCCGCCCCGACATTGCCAACATGCTTCAAATGCCCAACAACATCTTGGCAGTTGAATATATCAAGGCAGGCGCAAAGTACGGCGACAAGGTGGACTATCACAACATCCCTCGCATCCCCGACAACGATCGTACCATTGCTTCTTCAACCAAAATCCGCAACAAGCTATACGGCGGAGAAAGCTTTGACAAGCTTGTGCCCGAATTTGTCAAGCCCGAGGATATGACCACCGACCCCAAGGTGTACGGCACGATTTCAACCTACGCCTTGAAGTCAAAGACCCCCGAAGAACTTGCAGAGATAACCAACATCCACGAGGGTATGGAAAACAGAATTTCAAAGTCTGACTTCAACACCTTTGAAGAGTTTTTGGGCCTTACCACAAAAAGATATACTCGCTCCACCATCAAGCGCACTGCAGCATGCACAACCATTGGCGTCACCAAAGGGCTTGTGCAACTTGCAAAAGATGAAAAGCCCTACACCACAATCCTTGCAATCCGCGACAGCAAGCGCAAAAAGATTCTGCCCTTGCTCTCATCAGCTGACGGCTATTTCTATTACAAGCCCAGCGACTGCCCCAAGGACTCCCCCGTCCGTCCTCTTGTGGACCTTGATGAAAAGGCAAGCAAAGTGCTCAAACTTTGTGCAAAACAAAATCAATAGTTTAGCCCACAAAACACAACAATAAAAGCCGTTTTTGGCAATCTAACCAAGCCATTTATGCCCAGCGTTCTATTTTTTTGACGATGGGCATATTTATTTTTATGACAAAAAACAGGCTTGTCACACCCATTGCAATTTTGATTTTTATGACGCTCATCCTGCTCTTTCCGTCCTACTATATGGACTCGGCAAGAAAAGGGCTGTCTGTGTTTGCAACCTCGGTTTTGCCTGCCCTGTTCCCTTTTGTATTTTTGACCAGCATACTGACAAAAACGGGCATTGTTGAGGACGTTGCACGTCTGTTCAAAAAGCCCTTTGAAAAGTTGTTTGGAGTGTGTCCTCTTGGGGCTTACGTTAGCTTTTCTTCCATGGTGTGCGGTTATCCGATTGGGGCGATGACGCTGTCAAATTTGTATGAGGTGGGTCAATCACTCAAAAGGACGTAAAGGCCCTCCTGCCCATCTCCTCAACGGTTGGCCCAA
Source organism: Clostridia bacterium (assembly GCA_017500745.1). Lineage (GTDB taxonomy): Bacteria > Bacillota > Clostridia > Christensenellales > CAG-917 > RGIG4097. The sequence continues at coordinate 5,912 of JAFVYE010000088.1, forward strand.
TATTTGTGCTGGGCACGGTTGGAGGGCTCTTGGGCAATGAAATCATGGGGGTTGTGGTGCTTGTGTCACACTACGTCGCCACCCTAATCAACGGCTTGCTGTGGAAGCAGTTGTATAAAATGGAAAGCGCACGCACGTGCGAGCGCAAAGGTGCTTTGACGTGCTCTGCCAACTCATCTTCAAGGCAAACAGAGTCAGGTGCCATGCCTCTTTGCACTCTAAATACTTTTCCACAAAAAGACGTCACCCTTTCCTCATCAATTGGCGAGGCAATAATTTCATCTGCAACTTCAATGCTTTCGGTGGGCGGATATATCCTCATGGGCGGGATTGTTGTGGACACCATTGCATTGATCCCCGCCATGGCCTCTCTGCCCCCAGAATTGACCTCTGTGGTATATGGCATGGTTGAGATGACAAGGGGTGTCATTGCATCTACGCTCATCAGTTCTACAACCCTGAAAACATCCATTGTCACCCTTGTTGTCACTTGGGGAGGACTGTCGGTTTTGATGCAGTCATATCACTTTTTGTCAAGGTGTAATTTGACCTTTGTTGACGTAATTTTGCCCAAAATTTCACAAGGAATTTTGGCATTTTTGACCGCAGAAATTTTTTCAAATTTATTTTTCAACATTTTGGCATAAACTATTGACTTTTGGCCTTTTCAACCATTATTCTTAATGTAGAAATAAACTTTTTTTTAGTTTTCACGGAGGTACAACTTAATAATGGTAAAAAACTGGAGCAACACTTTGTTGGTTGCTTATTGTCATTTACCCAAAATCATCAAAAACATTGATTTGGGGGTTGAAAGACGGGTAAATTCGGGGTTTAAGAGCGTTCATTTAATGCACGGCATCACAAATGAACAATTATATGGTGAAATCCTTGAATTAATTGGTGAAAAGCGTAAAATGGTCAACCTTTACATTGCTGTAAACACTGCTTTTGAGGGGCTTGACAACAGTTATGCGTTGCTCATTGAGATGCGTTATTTCAAGAAGATGACATTGCAGGAAATTTCGGATAAATTCAACGTGCCTTTGCGCACTTTGTATAGGCGTCTTGATGATGCCAGAGTGCGATTTCAAAAGCAACTTGACTTTGTTGGATTTGACGTTGAGTACATTGAAAAAGAGTACGGCAACAATAGGTTTATCTCTCTTATTCACGACAACATTGACAACGAAAAATTTTCGCCGACCTACAAATTATAACAAAGCCACGGCAATAAAAAAACGGTGAGCAATCACCGTTTTTTGTTAACATTTTTTGTGTAATCAATGAGGAATTTTGTCAGATTTTAGCGGTTTTTGATAGAAATTGACAGGTATTTGTCAACGTCATACATTTGCCAAAGACCAATCTCAGGAGGATATACTCTGAAGGTCATTTGTTGTCCACCTACGGGATGAGCAAATCTAAGTTCGCTTGCCCAAAGGTGGAGAGGAAGTTGATACTTTTCGCCATTGCCATATCTTCTGTCACC
>JAFVYE010000089.1 GCA_017500745.1 Clostridia bacterium
GGGTGTCCATCCTTTGTCGCAGACAGGCCGTAATGTACAGCTGTGTGTCTGCGATACCCACCCGTTCAAGTCCCTTTTAAGCAACTTGAGTGCAAAAAAAATCCCACACCGAAGTGTAGGATTTTCTTTGGTATGGGTGAAGGGACTTGAACCCCCGACCTCTTGAACCCCATTCAAGCGCGCTACCAAACTGCGCCACACCCATATAGCGTTGCTATTATAAATCAACGCAGAAGAAAATGCAAGCGTTTATAAACAAATAAATAAAATATATTTTCTTAGTTGTTTTCTTCTTTTTTTCTTGTTAGAGAAGTGACTGCAAACACCAAAGTGCCCGCAAGCACAACCACAATTGAGAGGACAATTGCAATCACTTGCACGGTTGTGAGCCCGTCAAGTTTAAACTGATCCTTGTGGATGAGATATTCCTGTTCCTCATAGACAACCTTGTAGTAGTCGCCCACCTTTTCAACGATTTCAAGCTTTGTGCCGTCTGTGACGTGAGTTGCCACGGTTCCGTTTGAGGAGTAGAGGGGCACAAGCTCTCCGGCACGAGATGCCTTTGCTCTGCCGTAGTCTGCCTTGACCTCCTCCTTGCTGGGATTGTTGGGGATGATAGGACCAATTGACACAACCTTTTCAAGAGAGGATTTGTCCACAAAGTAAATCTTGCCATCAACGCTGATGCGCCACCACTTGCCACCATCATATCCTGCGCCGTCATCAACAAGAGTCACTTTTGTACGAGAGGGCAAAGTGAGGTGTTCATCATATTGGTGATTGAGATAAATCTTTGTTTCTCCCTTGGTGCGATACTCGCCAGAAAGGGCAGTTGGCACAAGGGCCTCTGCGCCAAAGATCCAGCCCTCGTGTCCATCTATTTTGGTGTAAAGTTTTCCGTCAATGTCGTATGCAAGCACGTTGGTGCCATCGGCAACAAATCTTGATGTAGAGCCAACGGTGTAGTCGGTCATAAAATAGGTTGTAGCGTTTGTCTTGAACACCTCGGGTGCAAGGCCTTGCAGGTTTGGCTTCACTGAGACGTCTGTGCTTTCGTCAAGGGGATTTTGGACAGACACAAGAGCATTCTCAGCGGTGACAAAAACAAGGTTGTCTTTAACTGCGGACATGCTCTTTGCGGTGTATTCATATCCCTCAAATTCCAAAGGAGTGGAGGTGGGATTCAGGAGGACGTAAATTGTCTTTGATTTGACAACGTCTTGCCATGAGTATTCGTAAAGAGTGTTGTCATCCCCAAGCACAACCACGTTGCCGTCTTTGTTGACAAAGAGGTCAACTGCAGTAAAATTGTTGAAGTCAAAAGAGGTCAACTCATTCACGCTTCCATCAAAGTTGTATGTGCAGACACCGCTGTTTGTAAGCACGTAAAACAGGTGATTGTACTCAAACTTGACAGCGTTATTTGTGTCAAAAACCTTGACTAAACCACCGCTTATGAGCACGTAAACCCCGTTTTTTGTCAAAACGTACAATCTGTCCTTGTAGAGCATATCAACAATTTCAAGGTCAGTTTCAATGGTTGATTTCACAGATTTGTTTTCTACCACAACAATTGCGCCGTCAGATTTTACAAACAATCTTGCCCCTGCTGAAGCCAGCAAAGTGGGGTTGTCAATTGCAAGAGAAATGGTGTTTTCACCAACAAAGATAAGGCGGTTTTTGCCCCTGTCTGCCACCACCAAATCATTGCCGTGCTGGATTGCAGACGTGGGATCATTGAGCTTGTCAAGCCCATCTCCGCCGTATGAAAAGTTGGACTTGAAGGTCAACACACCCTCTGCAATTGTGTAGACGTCAAAGCCGTCAGCGCCACGGGCAATATAGAGTTCATTGCCCAAAACGGCGTATTGTTTTTGAGTGATTTCGGTTGCGGTTGCAGAGAGGTCATCCTTGTCAATCACAACAATTCTTTCGCCATCGTAGGCAATGATGTCATCGCCCATAACAGCGTTTTCAACAAAGATTGAATTGTTTTCTTCGGAGGTGTCAAGGCCTGTGCGATAGGTGTAAAGCTTGTTGACGCCGTAGTCCACTGCAAAACTAAAAATTGTGTTTCCGTCCGTGACCATAACCGGCTTGTTTTTGAACACGTTGTCATCATAGCTTTCAACAAGTGTCAAGGTGTCGTCAAACACGTCAACCTTGCCCCAAGAGTGAACGTAGAGCTTGTCCAAGCACGTGGTGAGATAGCACTCGTTAAAGATGTCGGTTTTTACGACAGAAAGGGTTGTGAGGTCAACAACGTAGTCCTTGGATGCTCTAACAACGGCGGTGTCGCCAAACACAAACAGCTTGTTGACAACGTCTGAGTCAAGCCACTCTGGTGCAAGCTGTTCAAGCTGAACCGTGCCGTATTTTTTGCCAGTGACTGAAAGGAGATTGTTGGCTTTGTCGTAGGTGAGAGTGTAGTCGTTGCTTACGGCGATGATGTCAACGTTTTCTGCTTGGATATATCCCGAATTGGGGTACACCACATCAACCACCTCTGCCTGTGCAAGACCATCCCATGAGAAAACCACACCTGCAACAACTGCAAGCAGTATGAAGATGGCAAGAGCCATATATATGGTATGTTTTCTCACTACAAAGCTCATACAATAAATTATATACAAAGAAATAGTTTAAGTCAAGATATAAACTTGAGCCATACCACTTGAAAATATCTTTGTGGTGTGCTAAAATGTCAAAAAGGTATTTTATGGCAAAGAAATTTTATTATCAAGGCAAAAACAAGCCCGCAGGCAAGCAAGGCGAGGGCAACAATCAAGGTCAACCCAAGCAAGTTGAGGGAGAAGTGAAGGCACAAAACCGCCCCAAGCAAGGGGAATCAAAGCCCCAAAACAAACCAAAACAACAAAAGGCACCCAAGCAAAGCAAGCCCCAAGCCAGCAAAACTGCCAGCGTGGCGGAAAATATATATCCCAAAGAGAAGATGGTCGTTGCTCTTGAAAACGCGGGGGTGAGTCCTCGCACGGCAGAGCTTCTTGCCAAAAACAAGATCAACACCATTGGAGATGTGGTGTTGCGCACCGAAAAGGATATGTTCAAAGTGCAGGGCTTCAACAAGAAGATGCTCTTTGAACTCAAGGATGCATTGAAGGCACAGGGCATGGAGTTCCGTCCAGAAGCACCCAAGCCCCAGCAGAAAGCGCAAAAGCCCACAGCAAAGCAAGAGGACAAGCCCTCCAAGAAAGGGGACAAAAAGCAGAAAACAGAGCTCAAGGACAAGCAAGAAAAACCCCAAAAGCTCACAGAGCCGTTGGCGGTTGACCAGTGGCGCAAGATTCAAAAAGGTGGGAAGTGGGGCTTCTATGACGGCTTCAAAACCGTGATTCCCGCCCAATATGACGAGGTTTTCTCTTTCCATGATGGTCTTGCATCCGTTGAAGTTGATGAAAAATGCGGGTATATTGACAAGGACAACAACGTTGTCATCCCTCTTGAATATGAGACGGCAATGAGCTTTTCTGAGGGATATGCAGCGGTTTCCAAGCGTGACAAGTTTGGATATATCAACAAGGAAAACACCGTGGTCATACCCTTTGAGTACGATGCAGCCATCGTCTTTGAAAACGGCGAAGCAAAGGTAAAAAAGGATGGCAAGTGGGGCACCATATTCCCTGACGGCACCGTGAAGTGGATTTGATGAAAAAGCAAGGAAGATTGACAAAGATTTGGACAGCGACACTTTTGTGTTTGTCTGTCCTTTTGCTTTTTAGTGGCATATTTAGCCCTACAGGTGTAGCTTTAGCTGACTGGCAGGATGAATATGACGCCTATTTGTCAACCCTTCAAAGTGGCGACAAAAAGGATTGGTATCTTGGGGAGGATTACTTGAACGTGAGTGGCGCAAAAGCAATCGTTGACAAATTTCTTCAAGACCCCAACTTTGACAAAGAGAGCTTGAAAGAGGATCCCATTGTCATCGCTGTCATAGACAGCGGAATAGGTTTTGCATTTAACGTTGAGGGCAACACGGGCACCCCGCTTGATCCTCTCAGCGTATATCAAGAAGGGGCAACGTACAAGCTTCATCCAATATTTGATGACGTGTTGTTGAAGGATGACCAAGGCAACTATATCTACAAAAACGTGGCAAAAACCGTTGACGTCAAGGACGGAAGCAAAGTGTTGCAGACCATAAACGCCGTGACGGACAGCGGAAACATTGCCCTTGACCTTGTGGACAACACTTCAAACGACCACGGAACTCACGTTACGGGCACCGTGGCAATGCTCATCCACATGCTTGGGCTTGAAGATTACGTCAAGATCCTTCCAATCAAAGCAAACAGCATATTGAGCAAGGAAATAAACTCGGGCAAAACCGACTATCTTGCCGCCTACACAAACTCAGCGTCAGAGCCCTTGATGACGGAGGCAGTCAAGTTTGCCTATGACAACGGAGCAGACGTTGTCAGCATGTCGTTGTCCGCAAAAGAAGGATTAAAAGAGGCCTTCAGCTTTGTTGATTACGCAGACAAGATGGTTTTTGTTGCAGCCGCTGGCAACACGGGCACCAACACAAAAACATATCCAGCCGCATCAGACAACGTCATCGGGGTTATGAATTATGACCAAGGCACCATTCAAGGCACCTCACAGCTTTCTTCAAAGTCCACCTATGGCAGTTACTACGACATTGCAGCCCCTGGCTCCGCAATAATATCAAGCATAAACTCTGGTGGATATGCCAAACGCAATGGCACAAGCATGGCGACACCAATGGTTGCGTTTGCCAGCGCACTTGGCTATTTTAGATATCGTGGTTACAACGGCTACGGCGCAAACATTGAGCTCACTGTGGACGTTGTCCGCAACATGACCACCTATGGCGTCAGTCACAAGACGTCAAACGTGCTTGTCACAAAGCAAGTGCCTGCACTTTCGCTTTTGGACGTGCTCACGTACAACTTTTACGGCGACATTAATTTTGTCAACAAAATTATGGGAGATCCCACCGGGGTGAAGATTCAAGCCGAACAAATCACCGAGTTCAAGCTTGGCAAGGACAACAAAATCACCTTGACAGGCAAGCTTGCCCCCACCAACTCGCGCACAGAGGACAATCTGTACTGGTGGTATGAGACGGGGGGAGTGGAGCATCCCATTGGCTATGGCTGGTCAATTGAGTTTGAGGTGCCCAACCAGATTGGCATGTATCAAGTCAAGTGTTCCATTGTCAACTCCAACAACGAGAAGTATTGTTATTCTATCAGCCCCTACGAGTTTTCTGTGGTGTATTCAACCCCCAACGACTTGGAGGTAGAGTTTGTTCAAGAGGAGGGCTTTGACACTTTCAAGGAGGGTGGCACCTACACCTTCAAATTGCCCACGGATTATCTCAACCCCAACGTCACCTATGACGTAGTGTGGTATGTCAACGGAGTTGAAGCTGGCAGGGGAACAACCTTTGACTTTGTCCCGAAAGAATGCGGTGAATATGAGATTTCCTTGATTGTCAATGGTCAGCCCCATCCCGAAACATATCAAGTGACGGTGTTGTCCCAGAACCAATCTGCTCAACCTTTGCCCACAGGGCTGGTTGTTGGAATAGTCGTAATAGCCACAGGTGGATTGGCGGGCATAATTTTGCTTGTGGTCAAGCTTGTCAAGCACGTTCAAGTCACCAACTCACAAGGAAAGTAGCAGTCTTGCACATAGTGCAAATATTTGCCAAAAAATGAAATCAAAAAAGCCGTCAATTGCTGACGGCTTTTTGTTTTTGCTGTATTCAAATATTAATCCTTATACGAAAAAAAGGCCGTCAAAAGACAGCCTCTTTCAAAGATGCTTGATTAATTGTTTTTGATTTTGTCAAGTGAACGGCAGAGAGTTGCTTTCTTTCTTGCTGCGGTGTTCTTGTGGTACACGCCGTCAGAAGTTGCTGCATCAATGACTGCCATGGTTTCGGGAAGAAGTTGTGCTGCGAGTGCTGCATCGTTTGCTGCGATTGCGTCATTGAACTTCTTGATTGCGTTCTTAACGCGTGACTTCTTCATTGTGTTTTCTTTGTTTTGTCTTGCTGAAACCTTGACTCTCTTTTTTGCTGACTTAATATTAGGCATATTTATCTCCTCATATTTGAATACTTACTTTTTAAATCTTGGAAATATTAACACATAATCAAAAATCTTGCAACTGTTTTGAGTTAATTTTTGATTTTGCACACAATAATTTCGTGGAAAAGTACGATTTTTGGTCAGATATGGCTCTTGACCACCTTGAAAACTACAAAATGGAAAGTGTGGCATCACACAAAAAGTTGCCCTATGGCGTTGTTGAAAGTGTGGTCAATCTCAAAAACAAAATTTTGGCTGACAGAGTGGGCAAGCCACAGGGGGTGTACGTCACCTACGACACCTCTGGAGCAGACAGTCCTGCATATGCAGAGCATCTTTCAAAGGTTATGTCCTCGGTGCTACGTCAATTAATTGGTGGTTTGACACATAAATCCGTTGTCCTTGCAGTTGGCCTTGGCAATGGACAAGTGCTTGCAGATTCCTTGGGCTTGAGAGTGATGTCAAAAATTAATCCAACCAGAGGGGGTCATATTGACAGCAAATTCAACCTTTGCTGTCACTCCTTGGGTGTTCAAGGAGCAACGGGCATAAAGTCAAGGGAGGTGCTTGGAGCTCTTGTAGACAAGCTCAATCCCTCTGCAATAATTGTGGTTGACTCTCTTGCCACAGTCAGCGCACGCCGACTTGGCACGTCCTTTCAGGTGTCCACGGCGGGCATAGTGCCTGGGGGAGGGATAGGAATGGGAAGAGCTCCAATAAACAAGCAAGTGTTTGGTGTGCCAACTGTGTCAATTGGCGTGCCCATGGTGCTTACCATGCAAGGAGTGATCAATGAGGTTGCTGGGGCCCTTGACGTCACGGACAAGCACAGGGTTTACGGTGTTGTTTGTGACATGGATTTGAACGGACTTATCGTGGCTCCAAAAGAGGTTAAAATTTTCATAGAAAACGCCTCAAACATCATTGCGGAAGCAATCAACCTTGCCTATTCAAAATAAGTAGTTAGATGCCCCAAAACCTTTGATTTTTGTCAAGGTTTTTTATCATCCAATCGTACTTGTCTTTTTCTGATCCAAGAGTGAATGCAAACTCAATTTTTCCACCTTCGTTTGCACTCTTTTTTGAGGGTGGAATTTTGCTTAAAATTTCAGCAGATAGGGCACTGTTTCCGTCAACAATTTCTGCCCACGGGAGCCATGCTTTCAACAGCGGTTTTATGTACACGTAGTGGGAGCAACCAAGCAAAACTTTGTTTGTTTTGGTTGGGTCAATTGTTGCTGATTGAAGCAGACTTTTCACTGTTTCACTCAGTAGTTCAAGCCCCATTTTCCCCTTTGATTTATAGGACAAACTGCCCATGATTTCCACCATAGTTGCCAAGTTTTTTGTGTCTGCTGTACCATAGCCCTTTTTGATGACGTCTAGGGCTTTCATTGTGGCAGGAGTGGACAAAAACAGAGTGGCGTGGGGGGTGAGTCCATCAAGATTTGGTTTGAGCAAAAAGGCGTCTTTTGGGGCAACCACGGTTGAAGCGGTATTGCACGCAATCACTTGAAAGTCGCTGTTGTCTTTCAACATTTTGAGCCCCGTGGTCACAATTGAATAGATTTCTTCTTTTGTTTTTGTGCCAAAGGGCATCGCCTTTGTGTCCGCAAGATAGTAAAAATCGTGGCCCACAAGCACTCTTTTTAGGGCTGAGAGTGTGGTCAAACCTCCTATTCCGCTGTCATAAACACCAATGACACTCATATTTCACAATATGACCACAGTTGAAAAAATATCAAAAAAATCAAAAAAAGTGGTGTTGTTGTGTTTGAATTTGCTTGTCAATTTTTTTGGATTAGTGTATTATAGTTTAGAATTAACTTATTGAGGTAAAGTAATGAAAACTTTTGCAACAGATTTTATCCGTAACATTGCTCTCATCGGCCACTCCGGTGAAGGCAAAACCTCTCTTGCCGAAGCACTCTTGTTTGCAACAAAAACAGTAGATCGTCTTGGCAAGGTTGACGATGGCAACTCCACAATGGACTTTGATGATGAAGAAATCAAGCGCAAGATATCCATCAGCATGGGCGTTGCATACGCAATCCATCGTGACACAAAAATCAACGTTCTTGACGTTCCTGGATTCTTTGACTTTGAAGGCGAAATGGTGGCAGCACTCCACGCAGCAGACAGCGCAGTGGTTGTCACTTCAGCAAGTGGCTCACTGACAGTCGGCACAGAAAAGGCACTTGAAATGTGCTTTGAAAAGGAAGTTCCCGCACTCATCTTTGTCAACGCAGTCAACAAAGAAAACAGCGATTTCTTTGGCACAGTAGACGCCATCACAGCAAAATTCAACAAGGTTATCCCCATTGAGCTTCCCATCATGGAAGGTGGCAAGATGGCTGGTTCAGTTGACGTCTTCACAGGGGCAGGCAAGGACCTCAACGGCAAAGCCAAAGACGTCCCCGCAGACCTTGCATCAAAGGCAAGCGCATACAGAGATCAACTCATGGAAATGGTTGCAGAAACCGATGAGGACCTCATGATGAAGTTCTTTGAAGGCGAAGAGTTCACCCAAGAAGAAATCCAAAAGGGCATCCACACCGCAATTGCAACCGATTCATTCATTCCCCTCATGGCAGGCAACGCAACCACATCAACCGGTGTTGCAAGTCTCCTTGACATCATTGTTGACTATCTCCCCAGCCCCGCATCAGCACGTCGTCCTCACGCAACAGTAAACGGAGCAGACACAGCAGTTGCATGTGACGCAAATGCACCTTTCAGCGCACAAGTGTTCAAGTCAATCGTTGACCCCTATGTTGGCAAACTTCTCATCTTCAAGGTTATGAGTGGCAAGCTTACAAGTGGCGACGCAATGTACAACAACAATGCAGAAAAGGCAGAAAAGGCCGGCGCACTCTACATCCTCAAGGGCAAAAAGCAAGAAGGCATTGACGAGCTCCAAGCAGGCGACATCGGCGCACTTGCAAAGCTTGTGCACACCAACACAAACGACACCCTTTCAGCACCCGACTACAAGCTTCAATACAGCAAGATTGAATTCCCTCAACCCGTCATCTCCTACGCAGTCAGCGCAAACAAGGACGAGGAAAAGGCAATCCAAGGTCTCATCAAGATGCAAGACGAAGACGCAACCTTCAAGGTTGAAAAGAACGTTGTCACAGGCGACGTCCTCATCAGCGGTCTCGGCGAAGCACAACTCGACATTATGTGCAAGCGCGTCAA
>JAFVYE010000090.1 GCA_017500745.1 Clostridia bacterium
ACCTATGGTGCACGGCTACGCCGAACGACACTGCTTCTCGCGGTGGACGCTCGCAGGTTCGCTATGTTACGGGAGTCCGAGTCCCTCAACAGGCGCCACAAAGCACTCCACAAGGAGTGCTTTTTGTTATGTCGGTGTGACGGACCCCAGCACCTGCGGTGCACGGCTACGCCTTACGACACTGCTTCCCGCAGTGGACGCTCACAAGCTCGCTATGTTACGGTGGCTTAGATTTTCAACTAATAAAATAAGCACTCCATTCGGAGTGCTTATTGTTTTGTGTTGTTGGATTACACTGTGCCAGAGTTGTTTGTTTTGTAGATGTTTTTGTACAGAGTGACAATGTCAACGTGGATGCCGTTTGCGGGAGTATAGGACAAGGAGTCAAAGAAGTCCTCCAAGGTGGCATCGCCGATGATGGTGAGGACTTCAGGGTCCAAGGTTGTGATGTTGCCCCAATCAAGAATGTTTTGGATGGTCATTTTTTGAAGCTTTTCTTGGAAAGCACCGCTCAAGTCATCAATGGTTGAATTTTTGATTTCGTCATCATCAAACAAGCTGTCGGGAGCTATGTCCATCATATCGCCAACCGTAAAGTTTTTCAGTTCGGAGTCAAGAGAGGACACCTTTACGTTGTGGACAGAGAATGCTTTGAGGGCTGCTGCAGATTGTTGTTGAACGTGCACCACTTTGCGTGTGTCTTCGTGCATGAGGTCAAGGTAGGATTGCACCTCTGCATTGCTACCTGTAATTTTCAATACGTGACCAATCTCCTCTTTGACATACACAACGCCTGATGCGCCTTCGGGGACCAAGGAGACGTCAATGATTTGCTTGTCATAGAATGCCTTGGTTGGAAGTGCTTCATCTGTTTGAGAGTAGACGGTGGTTGCCAATTGTTTTGAGAAGGTGGGGGGCTCGGGAGTGCCATGTTCTCTTGCATATTTCACAAGAGCGTTGTACTCGCTGTCAACAGGAGCATAGTAGTAGTACTTGGTTGAGCCATCTTGGTGCTTCACGGAGTTTTGGATGAAACTGATGCCGGTGTATATGTTGTCTGTGGTTTGACGGAATATGCCATCCTTGCCAAGATAGAGCTTTTTTCTTGTGTCGTTGACGTTGTCCTCAACGGGAGCATAGCCCTCTGACAAAAAGATAAACTTTTCAAGGTCTGCGTGAACGCGGCTGGTGCTGTCATAGGGCACAGGCACACCAAACATCTTGACATAGAGCATGCCGGTTGAGTTGTCGTATATGGGCAATTTGTGATCTGAGCCATCCTTGCGCACGTACACGTTGGGGTAGTTGGAAGTGTCTTCGTTGTTTGCGATGTATGAGCAGAGAGCGGGGTTGTAGTGATATTCTGTGTCAGATGCTTCCTTGAAATATCCGTTGCCGGCCATAATCAAGGGCTTGAGCTCATCAATGTTGGCATCGGTCAATTGAACGTAGTTAAAGGAGATGGTGTTGCCTTCGCCAGGGAGTTTGAACGCATCTGCTTGTGCGTCTGTGAGAGCAAAGTACATGGTGCTGCGGAGATAGTACTTGCCGTTGGAGTCACGGACAAATGAGAATCTGTGGGCGCCGTCCTCATCATACTCCGTATAGTCCTCATCGTAGGGCACAAAGTAGTAGCCTTCCGTGCCACGATTTGCAACGTCGTCATCTTTGATGACGTCAAACTCATAGATGTCAACAAGGTCTTTGAGATAGAGGTCGCCTACAACGTCGTTCATGCGGTTGCCCAACTCTGTGACAGGGAGGTAGGCCATCTTTTTCATGACAACGTGGCTGGTGCCAAGGGATGCCACGGCGTATTTGGCGATTGTTGAGTCAGCCCTTTCATCTGCGTCTGCTTCAAGGAAGAGTCCGTTGTCGTAGACGTAGAAAATTGTTTCGCCTGTGACGTCGGCATTAACCTCGGTTTGAGGAGCCACTCTATATTCATCTGCGTCAATGTCAATGACGTCAGAGAGGGCAAGAGTGTCAATGGCAGATGAAAAATCATTTATTTCAACTCTTGCAAGACGTTGAAGGATCTTGTTTGATGCGTTTCCTTTGACGTAGAGAGGAGTGTCTGCAGGGGTGCCAGCCACCATTTGAGCG
>JAFVYE010000091.1 GCA_017500745.1 Clostridia bacterium
AGAATATCACATTGACATGACAAAGGTGACCCTTGCAGGAGAAAGTGCGGGAGGATATTTCATTGCATACATGGCTTCAATGGCCCTTGATCACACCCTCTACGACAAGCTGGGCATTGACTTCAAACATCGTGATGAATTTAAGGTGAGTGCCCTTGTTTCCAACTGCGGTGCAGTAAATTTTGAAACACTCATTGACAACAAATTCTTTGGCATCAAGTATATGATCAATGCCTTTACTGGATACAGTCACAAGGAAATACGAGCAAATCTTGACAAGGATTACATCAAGATATTGAGCCCCGAAATCAAGGAGGGCTACCCTCCCACCATGCTCATTTACGCAAAAAACGACTTTCTCAAAACAGAGAGTTTTGCCCTTGCAGAGCGCTTTGATGAGATTGGCACTCCATACAGAATGCACTCCGCAGAAGGCATACTTTCACTCCACGCATTCCCCCTTGCCACCATTGAAAAACGTGGCAAAGCATGCCTTGAGGACACAATTGAATTTGTAAGTCAATACGCAAAATAGGTTCTTTATGAACAAATATTGACAACTTAAACCTTTGATTGTGTAAAAAATTAAAAATAAAAGCCCGACAAGATGTCGGGCTTTTTTGATTGACAACACGTCACTTCAAGGTGCTTGCAACTTGATAAGCGCCTGCGGTTGCATCGGCAATTCTACCAGACTTGACAGCATCGCCAATTGTGAACACTCTGCCATCATACTTGCCTTCAAGAGCGGACTTCAATCCGTTGACAGAACGCACGCCAAGTGAAAGGACAACTGCGTCACAATCAATGTGAGTGCACTCGCCACAATCAACAGCGATGGTGGGGGTTGCCCTCTTGCCCGCCTTCAAATCCTTCTTGTAGTTTTTGTTCTTTTTGTGCTCAACGGGGATGAGGCACACACCTGTGTCGTCAATTGAGCAAAGCTTGTGTGCTGTGTAATACTCGGTTCCCTTTTGGTTGAGCTTGGGCATGAGGTCATCTTTGTGTTGGAACCACACGCCGGGAGCAATGTCGCCCATCATCTCAACAACGGTGACTTTGTTTGAAGTTTCAACAAGAGTTTCTGCTGTTTCAAGGCCAGTCATGCCACTGCCAACCACAACAACCCTTTTGCCTTCAAGGACAACTTTGCCACTCAATATGTCGGTGGTTGTATATACGTTGTCACGGTCTGCACCTTTGACAAAGGAGGGCTTGAACGCCTCTGCGCCCGTGGCGATGACAACAGCATAGGGATTGTAGCCGTCAATGATTTCGGGAGTGGCGTCAACACCATAGTGTATCTCGGCGCCCTCCTTGAGTGCGTTGTGGAGGGCATCGGTGGTGCACCAACCAATCTTCTCCTTTTTGGGAGGTTTTGATGCAAGGTTGATTTGTCCACCTGCCTCTTGCTCCTTTTCAAGAATTACGGGCTTGAATCCACGCTTTGCAAGGATTTCTGCCGTCACAAGACCACCCATGCCTGCGCCTACAACCACAACCACTCTGCCATCTCCGTCTTTGGGAAGGTTGTTGTACTCCCTCTCCCTGCCAACCGTGGGGTTGACTGCGCAGTAGCCATGGTCGCCAACGTATGCATTGTCTTGCATTGATTGGATGCAGTACAGACAGCATATGCAACGTCTGATGTCCTCACTCTTGCCAGCTTGGGCCTTGTTTGCCCAATGAGGATCTGCAATGTGAGGTCTGCCCAAGGACACAAAATCTTGGATGCCATCATTGAGCTGTTGCTCTGCTTGCTCGGGTGAACGAATCAAGTTGGCAGCAATGACGGGGATGTCCACAACCTTTTTGACCTCCTCTGCAAGATATTTGCGCCATCCAAGTTCAAAGGACGTGGGCTCAAGCCAATAGTTGAAAGTGTCGTAGCCAGCTGAAGACACGTCAATGGCATCCACACCCATTGATGCGATTGCCTTGGCGTACTCAATGCCTGTTTCCATAGTGTAGCCGGTGCCCTCTTTGCCGATTTTGTCATAGAACTCATCTATTGTGAGGCGAACTATGATGGGATAGTCGCCACACTCACGTCTGATGCCTTCAATGATCTCTCTGACAAAGCGAAGTCTGTTTTCAAAACTGCCACCGTATTCATCTGTGCGCTGGTTTGTGTGAGGGGACAAAAATTGTTGAATGAGATAACCGTGGGTGCCGTGAAGCTCTACGCCGTCAACCCCCGCTTTCTGGCATCTAACCGCTCCATCTACATATTGTTGAATGACCTTTTTGACCTCTCTTGTGGATAGAGCCCTCACTCTGCCACCTGCAAAATAGGCGGGATCACACTTGGATGCAGACACCGATGAAAGACAAATGTTGTGCTTGGCAAGGGTGGGTGCAATCTTGGGTGCTAAGCTGAAAAGTGCCTTGGGAAATCCTTTCCAAACCCTTGTTGCTGCAATGCAGAAAGGCACGGTGCCAATTGCAAGACCCACGTTTTGTCTGCCGGGATGATGAAGCTGGACAAAAAGCTTTGCTCCGTGACGATGTATGCGATCTGCAAGCTCTCTCATTCCATCAATATGATAGTCGTGAGACATTGCAAGTTGAGCAAATGCGGCTGAACCATGGAAGTCGTTGATGCGAGTGATTTCGGTGATAATAAGACCGGTGCCACCCTTTGCACGCTCCTCATAATAGTCCATGAGCATCTCAGTTGTGCAACCATCAAATTGGCCAAATCCCATGAGCATGGGGGACATAACTATGCGGTTTTTGATTTCACAGCCACCTATCTTCATAGGTGAAAACAAGGTTTTGTATTCCATAACTGCCTCTCTATCCTGTTTTCTATTATTTCACTTTTTTAATATTTCCGGTCAAACGGCCCAGCAAAATTTCAAATGGCATATCGCCTTTGACAATGCCTCCGGGGAGGGTTGCTTCAATGAGTTCAAAGGCGGCAGAGTGCTCGTCCTTGCCCATGTATACGTAATCCACTTTCATGCCCTTTGAGTAGAAACAAGCGGATTGAAGGACTTGCAGTCCTTCCTTTTCAAACTCTGCAATGGCTTTTTTTAGATTTTTGACGTAATATTGCAGGTGGTGTATGCCTTCGCCAAAATTGTTCAGATAGCTGGTGTACAGGTTTTCATCCCCTTTTGACTCAATGAGTTCAATTGCGGTGTGGCCCTTTCCTCCAAGCCAAATTTTGACGTCACAATTGCGCTTTTCGCCTTTGTAATAAAGATCAAGGTCACTTGTCCTCACCAACTCGTACCAATGCTTGATGCCAAGGGTGCGGGTGTAATGGGCAGATGCTTCCTCTATGTCGTTGACCACAATGCACGCATGTGCAACTTTGCCAAGCTTCATAATCCCTCCGACTTTTTGTGATAAAGTAAATATAATTTACTTGTTAAATTTTAACACTTAAACCCGTTACAGTCAATAGCCACTTTGATTTTTGGCAGAAACCTGCTGTTTTGGCGCAAAATCCAAGCCAACTTTCACGGGCGTGGACACGCCAACGCTCCAAGCAAATAATTTTGCTTGCATACCAAAGCCAAAAGTGCTATGATTACTATATATCGGCTTGCCGATAAAGGAGAAATATGGATATCATCATCATGGGACTTGGCGCAGTTGGTCTTGAACTTGCCGAGTCATTGTCAGGAAAAAACGGAATCAACGTGGCTGTTGTTGACACAAATCAACAAAAAGTTGAAGATACTGTCAGCAAATTTGACGTGCTTGGCGTGGTTGGCAACGGTGTCACTTACGACGCCCTCAAAGAAGCCGGCGTTGACAAGGCAGAAATCCTTATTGCAACCACCTCACAGGATGAACTCAACATCCTCTGTTGCATAATGGGCAAAAAGTTTGGCGCAAAAACCACCATTGCAAGAATATCTGAAAGTGAATATTTCAAGCTGATAGACGGCGAAAATGGGTTGGACCTTGACCTCATGGTCAATCCTCAACACGAGGCGGCTATGGAAATCAGTCGTATCATCCGCTTCCCCAGCGCAATCAAGGTGGATAGATTCTCCGAGGGCAAGGTTGAACTCATTGAGTTCAAAGTGCCTGAAAAATCACCTCTTGCAGGTGTTATCCTCAAGGAACTTCCCCATAAATTCAAAAACAAGGTGCTTATCTGCGCCGCAACTCGTGGCGACGATGCGGTTATCCCCTCAGGTGAATTTGTCATAGAGTCAGG
>JAFVYE010000092.1 GCA_017500745.1 Clostridia bacterium
ACGGTAAAGGCGATGCATTCCACCGTAAAAGCCCTTTGCTTGCTTCATTATCTTTCTGCGCTTTTTGACTGCGTTTACTGCTCTCTTAATTCTCATAGTCTAATCTCCTTATGCGTAGGGCAAGAGTCTCTTGAGTTCTGCTTCTTTGGTGTGGTCCATGTATTGGGCCTTTCTCAAACTTCTCTTTCTCTTGGTGGTCTTTTTGGTGAGGATGTGGTCATGGCCACTGTGATCTGCCTTGTAATGACCGTTTGCGCTCTTTCTAAAACGCTTTTTTGCTCCGCTGTGGGTTTTTTGCTTGGGCATAGTTTATACTCCTTTGAATGATTTACTTAGTTTTTGCAGGGGCAAGAATTGTAAAGATGTTTCTGCCTTCCTGAGTGGGTTTCTTTTCAACTGTGCAGTCGCCAACAAGTGCGATGTAATCATTGATGATGTCAACTGCAAGTTCGGGATGGGCCTGTTGACGACCTTTGAGGCGGATTGATGCCTTCACCTTGTTGCCTTCTGCAAGGAACTTGGCAGTTTGGCTTGCAAGACGGGTGGTGTCGCCTGTGTCAATGGTTGCTGAAAGGCGGATCTCCTTGATTTCAATAACCTTTTGATTTTTTTTGGCTTCCTTTTCTCTCTTTTGTTGTTCGTAGCGATACTTGCCGTAGTCCATAAGCTTGCAAGTTGCAGGAGTGACCCCATCGGGTGTGACCTTGCAAAGATCAAGGCCGTGGTCATCTGCGATTTGTCTTGCTTCATGGATGGAGATGACACCGTATTGCGTGCCGTCCTCGCCGATCAAGCGGACTTCTCTGTCACGAATTCTTTCATTGATGGTTAATTCTTTCATATACCCCCAAAAGCCGTTGGCTTTATGTTAATGACAAGGTTTCCTTCAACGGTGGATTGTTGCGTCTTGCTGTCCGCAGGTCCCCGAAAGTGTTGCTGGGTTTGGACACTTTGCAAAGCACCAAATGGCACAAAATAAAAATGTTGAAGGGGCAAAACTGAACATCCTTCAACACTTTGACACACTCACCTCTGGGTGAGATATTTGACTATGTTGACCGTGTCGCTTTGCTGACGGTGAAAGGCTGTCCTTTTCTTTGCTCATTAATATTAGCAACTTGCCCCAATATTGTCAACCATTTTTTTGCCTTTTTGCTTATATTTTTGTTTTTTTACGCTTTTTGTATGATCACAGGATTTTGGACATCTAAAACTATGTTTTAAAGCTGTTTTTCTCTGCCAAATTATCTTCATCACATTAAAGTGACAAAGTGTTTTAAATCAGTTGACGGATTGATGATATGGATATAAAATGTTCCTATATTAAAATTTAACCTATATGGAGGACACAATATGAAGAAGAATTTTTCATTGATACTTCTTGCACTCATGATGGTGCTGGTCCTTGTGACCTGTGTCGCTTGCGGAGAAAAGGAACCTCCTGCACCCACCACATACACCGTCACAATTGACTTGCAAGACGGATCAGAACCCACCACTCAAACCGTTGAGGCCGGTGGCACCGTCAACTTCCCTCAAGTCACACCCCCCGAATACAAGTCATTCAAGGGCTGGTACACCTCCCCTGATGGAAAATCAGGCCAATGGAAAACCTCTGACACAGTAAGTGCAGACGTGACCATCTATGCTGTTTGGAACTCAAGCTACACAAAGGTTACCTTCAACCTCAACTATCCCAAGAGCCCCAAAGCAACCACAAAGAACGTTGCCAAAGGCGAAAAGATTACAGCCAACACCTTTGTTGCAGAAAGAGAGTGCTATATCTTTGCAGGATGGTATCTTGACGCAGCTTGCACCCAAGCATTTGACATGAACAGCGCAATCACCGGCTTGACCACCCTCTACGCATCATGGACTCTTGACCCCAACCACGTCCACGAATACACAAAGTCAACCGTTGCAATGAATTGCGAAAAGTATGGCTATGACAGCTACACCTGCAAGTGCGGTGACACATACACCGACAACATCGTCCCTGCAAGCGGTCACGACTTTACATTCCACACAGGCGATTACTTTGGAATGGTCACATGCAACAACGAAAATTGTAATAAAGCAGCACGCCTTGACAGCGAACGCATCTATGATGACGTGTTTGTTTACACCTTTGACGCAGACAGACAAGCATCAATTGAAGCACTCTATGCATCAATCCTTGACATGCTTTCAAAAGCAGAACGCTACGACCAAGCACACCATGCATACAACGGCGACAAGACCACAGAATACTACCTTGCAAACCAAGCTTTTGAAGAGCTCTTTGACGCATACTATGATGAAGTCATGTACGTCACCGAACAATATCAATATGCATACGTGTTCTACTGCGTTGATGAAAACACACACACCGAAGCATACGAAACAATCTCAGAATATCGCATCAACATGATCAGCGACTTCTATGCACTCTATCGTTTGGTTTACGAAACACAATTCCGTGAATTCTTCTTTGACAAGATTGAGGGTGGCTGGACCGATGAGGACATCGCTCAAGCCCTCACAATGTCAGATACATACGGTGGCGAGGAATACTCCGCAATCAACACCCGTATCAGCGAAATTGAAGTTGCATTCCGTGAATTCCAGGATCCCGACAAGGATGACGAAGCAAAGGAACTTGGCGTTGCAACCGTCCCCGAGCTCTATGAAGAATTTGTTTCATTGAAGAACCAAATGGCAAATCTTGCGGGCTATGACAGCTACACCGCTTACGCATACGAAAACGAATACAGCAGAGATTACACTCCTGAGGACGTTGCAAAGATGCGTGGCTACGTCAAGCAATATCTGCGCCAAGCATATGCAACAATCTTGTCTGGCTACAAGACAGCCAACACCGATTTTGCCTCCGGCACAGATGCAGCAAAATACTATGCTGCTCTTGCAGAAGACTCTGTCTTTGACAGCAAGGTGACAACCGATTTGGTCAAGGAATACTTCAGCATCATGAACACAGAAGAGGCAGCACAAGACATTGACTTCTTGTTCCATGCAAATGAACTGTTCAAGAACGGCAACTACTTCACCGGCTCATACAGCGGTGCATTCAACTACTGGATTGGCGCACAAGAAACATCAATCCTCTACTTCGGACCCGGCTCATACAGTGGTGCATTCACATTTGTCCACGAATTTGGTCACTACTACGCAGACAAGTACACCAACGGCATCAGCATGTCATACGACCTTGCAGAAACTCACTCACAAGGTGATGAAATGTTGTTCCTCTCCTACGTTGAAGATCATCTCCCCAAAGAAGTTTTGAGAGAAATCTACCCCGCAATCTACTACGACAACCTCTTCAATATGTTTGCAATCATTATGCTTGCAACCGCAGTTGATGAGTTTGAATACTGCGTCTACAACAACGTAACTCCCGATGGCCAACCCACAACCTACAAGGCAAAGGACCACGACAAGTTGTTCCTCAGCATCATGAGCTCATATGGCATTGCTGGCTCACTCAACAGCTCCTACTGGAGATTTGTTGTCATTGAAGCACCTTGCTATTACATCTCATACGCAATGAGTGCTCTCCCCTGTGTTGAACTCCTTGCAGTTGCAGAAACAGAGGGCTTTGATACAGCACAAGACATCTACTTCAAGTTCTACACCTTCACCGATGATCCCGCAAACGTTGAAGTTGACGAATACGGCGACAAGACCATCACAATCGGCTATGGCGAAACCCTTGAATATGTCGGACTCCACTCAATCTTTGATGAAGGCATGTATCAAACACTCAGCGACTACTTCACCAAGGCAGAAAAGGACTTCACGTATCCTGATGCAGAATAGTCAAATCAATCAAACAAAAACACCCAGCAACCGCTGGGTGTTTTATTTTGTAACGTACTTTATAATCGGAGATTATATTTGTGTTGATTGCCTGCTCGGATTCAAATCCACAGGCACCATTCCCCCAATTGTGAGAGTGTCTGGGGCAACCTTGCACTCATGGGCAAGCACTTCAATTCCACTCTGCTTTGCGCGCCTCAACGCCTCTCCAAAGGCCTTGTGGCGATAGTCATTGGGCACAAACACCTTCATGCCCTCCATCTGCACCACGAACACTATGCCTGCATACATGCCACTCTCTTTGACCGCCGTCAATTCATTGAGGTGTTTGATTCCTCTCTCGGTGGGAGCGTCTGGGAAGGAAGCCACTCCGTTATGCTCAAGGGTGACGCCTTTGACTTCAAGATAGCCCTCTCTGCCAAATTCATCTACCACGTAGAAATCAAAGCGGGAATCCCCATAGGTTTTTTCTGGCTTGATGATGACAAGCTCGCCCATTCCACTCAATTTTATCCTGCCGTTTTTGAGCCCTTCCCCCACTACTTTGTTTGGAGCTTGACTGTCCATATTCACAAGCAAATCGCCCTTTTCAACAGCAATCAAATCGTAATCAAGTTTGCGACCTTTGTTTGAGTTGTCCTCAAGATAAACCATGGCGCCACCCACAAGCAACTCCTTGCATCTGCCCGTGTTTTTGACGTGGACAGGAGTGTTGTTGCCATCAAGGTCAACCACCGCTACAAAGCGATTAGGACGCTCCACAAAGCGTGCTTTGACTATCTTGCCGTACTGCATTTTATCCTCTCCAAAATCTCTTTATCCGCAGGGCAAAACTGGTAGTTGTCAATGTCCCCTGCGGTTATCCACTTGAGGTCTGCATGCTCCAAAAGTTTGGGCGTGCCAGAAACTATTTCTGCATTGAAAAGTATGAGGCGGATGGTGATGTCGGGATAGACGTGGTCAACGGTGCAGAAAACGTCAAGGGGCTTGACAATGACGTCAAGTTCCTCTTTGCATTCACGGATGAGGGCGTCCTCACGGGATTCGCCACGCTCAACCTTTCCGCCAACAAACTCCCACAGGAGCCCTCTTGCCTTATGCTTGGGGCGCTGACAAATCATAAATTTGTCCCCTCTCCACACAAGCCCTGCCACGACTTCAACCATTTTGTCCTCTCATATGTGCGCATAGGCATATGCGCACGCGCCAATATTGTAATGATATATTACCCCACCAATAGAGCAAAGTCAACAAAAACAAATTTCCATAACAAGAGGATTTAAACAATAAAAAAGCACTCAACTGAGTGCCTTTTGATTTGTCATTTCTTTGCAATTTGATTGGTGATTTGATAGTCCCATATATTGGGGGAACCCCACGCTTCACCTTCAATTGGCTCAACAACCCCGGTTTGTGGGCTGTCGGGATGGGCTTTTGTCCACCACTCATCATTTTGTTGTTGCTTTTTGGTCTTTTTGGAAAATAGTTTTTTGAAGATATTCATAACTTCCTCCTATCGTCATTATACAACACCATATTGAATATGTCAACTCTGCTTTCTCCAACAAAAAAGGCACTCGGTTGAGTGCCTTTTGATGTTGTTTGATTGTCAAGCGACTGTCTTATTTGCGGTCCTTGATTGCTGCTTGTGCTGCTGCAAGACGTGCAATGGGAACGCGGAAGGGTGAACAGCTGACGTAGTCAAGGCCTGCGCCGTGGCAGAATTCAACTGACGTGGGATCGCCACCGTGTTCGCCACAGATGCCGAGGTGGATGTCAGGACGGGTTGCTCTGCCGAGGGTTGCTGCCATCTTGACGAGCTTGCCAACGCCAGTTTGGTCAAGACGTGCAAAGGGATCGTTTTCATAGATCTTCTTGTCGTAGTATGCGCCGAGGAACTTGCCTGCGTCATCACGGCTGAAGCCGAAGGTCATTTGAGTGAGGTCGTTGGTGCCGAATGAGAAGAACTCTGCTTCCTTTGCGATTTCGTCTGCGGTGAGTGCTGCTCTGGGGATTTCAATCATTGTGCCAACAAGATACTTCATGTCAACGCCTGCTGCTG